>JAHRWC010000289.1 GCA_019090365.1 Flavobacteriaceae bacterium | reverse complement strand
TTACTAAAGCATTTTAAAACATTATTTGAAGCTGAACTAAAAATAAAAGCCGAAACGTAGTAGTACTTCGACTTTTATTTAAAAAATTGGTTAGAATATTTATCTATAAAAGTCAGTGAGCACACTACTACTTGTTACCTTTCCTCGCCTATTGTAATCTTCTTGTTTTACCATACCTACACCTCTAGCAATCCATTGTTTAGCGGTAGTTGTTCGATTCATTCCCATATTAACAGTATTTATATAGCCTATAACGTAACACTCGAACGTGCCGGCTCTGGTTGTTATAGTTTCTATGTCTAATACACTTCTGTCTGTCATTGTTACCTCCATTTTCATATTAATACCGCTCATATTTATTTTCATTTTCATTGTGGCATCTTGTAATTCTTGACCTATGTATAAGTTGTTGGGCAATACAATCTTGGTTCCAGAAATATCGGTTTCAAAATCACGGAAATTGTCAAACAGTTGTGGGTTTAATAATGACTGCATATCAATAGTCACACCGTCGTTTTCGCAGATTATATTAAATGAAGCTTCATTTAAAACTTCACCATTTTTATCTCTCAATGCAGAATTGAATGTAGCCGAGTTGTCTGTAACATCTGTAATACGGTAATCTGTAATTGCTGCTACTTTATTATTTTTGCCATAACTAGTAATTTGAAATGTAATACCTTCTTCAAATGGATAAAAAGTGCTACAATCTTGAGCAAAAGAGGTAAATTGAATTAATAAAACGGCTAAGGTTATTTTTAAAGTTTTCATAAGGCTTGTTTATGAGTAGTAAGTATATAATTTGCAATTGCATAACTGTGTTTTCGAGCCATGTCTTTTTGCGCTATGTTTTTTTGCGTAGGAGAAGTTGTTATAAAATAAAAAATGATAATTACATTTTGACTATTTTCGTTTAGTATGCGAATCATTCTATTTTGATGCATAGAGAGGTAGGTGTCATCTGTTTCACTCATGCGATATTGACTAAGTTTAGAATCCTCCCCAAAAGCTTCTGCATTTTCTTTTGCCGTAGCAATTTCTTTGAGAATCGTTTTGTTGCCCCATGATTCCACTGTAAAATAGAAACGAGTTTTATTTCCATTTGCTTCAAGAAAATAATAGTTACAACTGTTTTCATCTTTTTTAATTGAACTTAGAGGAACATCTATAGATTTAGCTAATCCTTCTGCTGTTATAAAGTCACAGTTGTCCTTCTTTCTTTCAAAAAGTGATGTATAGTTGCCGTTTTGTGTTAAGGCTCCGCCTTTTGTGTCTGTTTCCTTTTTTAATGAAGATGCAGTAGGTGTTTTTTCACTGGAAGAAGTAGATGCATCGGATTTTTTATCTTCTGCATTATTGCAAGAGAACAGGACGATGCAAAAAAGTGTTGATAATATGATTTTCATGACATTTATTTTTTAAATTTTATTTGTGTAATCACTTTATTATTATGAATTATTTTGACAGTATAATTCCCCTTGTCTAAGTGTTTTATGTTTAGATAAATTTTATTGTTTTTAACAGAATCAAGACTTGTTTTGTATTTTTTTTCAGTCATTTAAAATATGGGGAATACTTATGTGTTTATTGTATATTAAAAATAAAGGCACCCTTTAGTGATGCCTTTATTTTTGATGAGCTAATTATATTAATTCTTGATAAGCTTTAAGGTTTTTGTAGTACTTTCCATTTCTACATTAACAAAATAACTACCTCTTGTATAATTTGAAAGATCTATGTCTATTGAATTTGAATCATGTTTAGATTGAAAAATTTCTTGACCTAATACATTAAAAAGAGTAATGTTATTAATGGTATACTCTGAAGAAATAGTCACTTCATTATTAGCTGGGTTTGGATACATTTTTACAGAAATATCTACTAAAGAATTTTCTTCAATGCCTAAGATTTCTTGATCTACCACTGCTATATCGAAGGCAAGACCTTCAAACATATCCGATCCTCCACCTGCTTCATTATAAATGGACCAATTAGCTCCATCGTACCAAACGCCTAATACAGCATTTAGATCTACTTCAGTAGTTACTCCTCCAACTCCCCAATAATGGGTGAAAACAAAGGTTGCATCTGGATTACCATTAAGTGATACATGGTCTATAATGGTCCAGTTATTAGAAATATTATCTATACTAGTTATATGAGTAAATCGAGTTGCATCAGACCCAGCTATCAGAACCTTAAAAGCTGCTCCATCTGGAATAAGATTAGCATCTTCTTGATAGATGCCACGCTTATCTAAATCAACATCATAATAGAAACCATATGCCTGATTATTATAAATTGAATTAGGATTCCAATAATTTGATAACATAGCATAAGGACCAGGGTTTGAACTATTAAAAGCAGCATTATCTATAACGGTAGTATGGTTTCCAAAACTACCTTCATTTGAGCTATCAGAAACATGTGTAATTACATTACTTGTATCTGCAATATAAATATTGTAGCTACTATTTTCAACCATACTTACTGCAGTATCTTCATTAAATATAGTCCAGCTAGCACCATCATACCAAAGACCAGTTGTATTATTGTTAAAAGTACCTCCAAGACCTCCTGGATTCCAATTATGAACATAGACAATTCCAGCATCTGGGTTTCCATTGAGATCAGGGTGATCTATATAAGTAATATGCCCTGCTGTGTTTTCAGGCGTTGCCGTGTGAATATAAATTTTGTCTTGTGCGAATGTAATGCTACATACAATTAGCATTAAAAAAGTAATCATTGTTTTCATAATATATTTGTTTAAAGTTAAATTGAATGATTCAAAATTAAACAGATGTACTAAGTACTCATGTCTCTATTGTAACAGGAATTATAACATATGTAACATTTAAAAATAAGGGTTTATCCTGAGTATATTTTAGTGCTTTTACCCTTTTTTATTAGCATATTCTGTAGGAGAACAATGATAGATTTCTTTAAAACATTTACTGAAATATGCTGGATTGTTAAAACCAACACTATAGCCAATTTGAGAAATATTTACATCAGAATTTATTAACAGATCAGCAGCTAATTTTAATCGCTGTGTTCGAATAAACTCTGAAGTTGTTTGCCCTGTTAGTGCTCTTAATTTTCTATGCAATTGCATTCTACTCATTCCAACAGAAGAACAAAATTTATCAATGCTAAAAGTCGATTCAATTATCTTGCTGTCTATTACTTCTTGAACCTTTCCTAGAAAAATTTCATCGGTAGAATTAAGGGTTATGTCTGTAGGTTTCAAAACTAATTCTTGGCTATATCGATCTTGCATTTTTTTGCGAACCTCGATGTATTTTTCAACTTTAAGAGCTAATAATTCTTGATTGAAAGGCTTTGTGATATAATCATCAGCACCTGTTTTAATACCTTCTAACTCATTTTCTTCACCCACTTTAGCAGTAAGAAGTATAATAGGAATATGGCTTGTACGTTCGTCAGTTTTTAAGGTGTTACATAGTTCAATTCCATTTTTAACAGGCATCATAATATCACTAATAATTAAATCTGGAATTTCTTCTATAGCAATTAAAATTCCTTCTTCACCATTGGTAGCTTGTATTATCGAATAATTGTCTTTAAATATTGAATAAATATAATTTCTAACTTCAGTATTATCTTCTACTAATAATAGAATAGGAAGATCATTTTCTAAAGTTTCTTTCTCAGATAAGTTTGTTTCTGAATGGAATAATTCTTGAACAATATCATTATTTTTTTCAGGATCAAGATCGATTATTTTTTCTGAAATGTTATCTTGAAATGTATGTTTATCTATTGGAAGTTCAACTGTAAAAGTGGTCCATTCATTTGGTGTACTTGTTACCTTGATAGTTCCTTTATGTAAAGTTACTAGTTCTTTTATTAAAGCTAATCCAATACCAACTCCATGTTGATTATTGGTTACTTGATAGAACCGGTCAAAGATTTTCTTTAGATCCCTTTCATGGATCCCTTTACCAGAGTTTTTAATTTCAAATATAAAACGATCATCATGTACATTTGCACTACAGACTATAGAACCATTTTTTGGCGTATATTTTTGAGCATTGGTTAATAGGTTTAACACTATTTTTTCAATGATAGTTTTATCATACCACGTTTCAAGCTCACTCGGATTAATATGTCTTATAAAAGTTATGTTTTTTTCTTCAATTATAAAATGATAACTATCAACAAGAGTGCCTACAAAATGAATTAATTTATTGTTTGAAACCTGAAGCGCTAAGCTTCCTGCTTCAATTTTTGATAGGTCTAACAATTGATCTACTAATGAAATTAATCGTTGCGAATTAACCTGCATCGTTTGAAGATTTTTTCTTTCATCTTCTTGTAAATTATCTTTTTTAATTAATTGCTGAATTGGTCCAGAAATTAGTGTTAATGGTGTTCTAAACTCATGCGAAATATTCGCGAAGAAGGTAGATTTTAATTTGTCTAATTCTCTTAACTTCTTATTTGTTTTTTTACGATTCCGGTATTGGAAAAAAAAGAAAAGCCCAGTTAATGCTGTAAGACTAACTGTTCCTAATAATATATTTCTTTGGTTCTTTTTTTGTTGTAGTACCAATTTGTTTTCAGAGGTTAATAATGTAATTTCTTGTTCTTTTTGTTTTGTTTGGTATTTTGTTTCTAACTCTAGTGCTTTTTGTTTGTTGGATACTTTGTTAATGGAATCTTTTAACCTTAGTTCTAAATTTTTAAAAGTATAGGCTTTTTTATATTCCTCTAATTGAAAATAAGCTTGAGATTGATATTTATACATTTCGCTCTTGTCATAAGCCGTAGGATATCCATACTTTTCAAAAAGTTGTCTTGCTTTTTTTAAATAATTTAGCCCCTCTCGAGGTTTTTTTATTATTGTGTAAAAATCACCAACAGATTTGTATACTATACCTTTTTCGGGAGAATCATTAATATATTTTAAAGTAGAAATCCTTTGGTCTTGATACTTTTTAGCTTCTTTAAAATTCCCCATATCCTCTTCCATGCTTGCTACACTCCATAAAGTGGTAATAAGTTCTTTATAATGATTATTTCTTTCAAAAAAATCTTTGGCTTTGACATAATAATACATCGCAGAATCTAAATTCTTTTTTTTATCTTTTAATTCAGACATTACTCCATAATAACCTCCCATTTTTTGATATCCCCAATTAATGAGCATGCTATCCTTTAAGATCCTTGTATAGTCCAACATTTCATCTAAGTACTCTTTTGATTTTTGTATTCCCTTCTCAGTAAAAGTGAACTTAAGTATTTGAGATTGAAAAAACTTGGTTTGGACTAAATCTTCATTTATGATATTGTGTATATTACTTAAAGAATCAGATTTTATGAAATATTTCATAGCCACATCATCATTTTCTTTCTTATAATTAATTACACCAAGTTTATGGTATAAATTGGTTAATATCTTAAATTGATTTTTATCTTTAATAAGGTTTAAAGCTTCTAAAAGATTTTCTTCGCTTTCTTTTTTGTCTTTATGAATTAACATATCTGACAAAGCTATAAATGCATTTACTTTTTCTAATTGAGAAGAAGATTTATTAATTATTGCTTCTAATGAATCAATCTTTTTTTGATCTTGCCCATAAAGTGAAATACTCTGCAAAAGAGTAAAAAAAATAATAATTAGGAATAGGTTAAATTTTATCATTTTGATATTCTGTTAATGCGTTTTTTATTAGAATTAAATAAGAGTTTGGGTTTAAATACGAAGCTTTAATAAAAGATATCTTTAAGTTATCATTTTTTTCAGTATTAACAGAATCTATTTCTTTACTGTTTT
>JAHRWC010000288.1 GCA_019090365.1 Flavobacteriaceae bacterium | reverse complement strand
CCTAAACCAATTAGAGATTTACTTTTAGTGTTAGCGTGTTTAATTTCATCTTCTGAAAGTGAAGAGTTTGCTTCAGATTTTTTCATTATTAATTCCATACCGTTCTTTGAACAATGAAGCATCTTCACCAATAATTAAGTAAATGTTTTTATAACCAGCTTTTTCAGCATTCATCAATAAGTAATCTAACAACGGTCTGTTTGAATTACCTAAACCAATTAGAGATTTACTTTTAGTGTTAGCGTGTTTAATTTCATCTTCTGAAAGTGAAGAGTTTGCTTCAGATTTTTTCATTCTTGAAGAAGCACCAGCTGCTAATATGAGTAAATTATTATGCATTTAAAAGTATTTGAGAACCTTGTGAAACTTCTACTGAATAAGCATCTTTGCCTCCTGCATTTTTAATAGCTTTTACAATTTCAACTTCTTTTGAAGGTGGAGATAAAGCTACAATACTACCACCGCCACCAGATCCTATTATTTTTGCTCCATAAGCTCCAGCATCTAGAGCTGCATCAATCATAGCATCAATTTTTGGGACTGTTATTTTTAAATTATTTTTTAAGAGTTTATGATGCTCATTCATTAATCTACCAATTTCAATATAATCTAAAGTATCTTTTTTAAATTCTAAAAAAGCAGTTTGAGTTATAACATGGTTTTTAATAGCAGCAATAAAAATAGGTTGTAAGTCTTTTGGAACTGATGGAAGATAGGTATCGATTTCATTTTCTGAAGTTTCGTCTAATAAAAATTCAGGAAATTGTTTTTGAACATGTCGAACGGCTTCATTTGCTTTTCCTCTTAAATCACCTAATAAACCAATTGTTTCTTTAGGAATTCCAGATTCTCCTAAAACTAACCCTTTCATCTGATTTCTAATTTTTTGAACTGAAAATTCCCCACTTGTTTCTATAAAAATAATATTTCCTATTGCAATTGTAAATTGATCCATTTTCCCGCCAGGAGAATTGTGTTCTAAAACTTCAGCTTCATAGGCGATTTTTGCTATTAATTCTGAATTAATCTCTTTAGAACAACCAAATTCAGCTAGTAAAAAATGAATCCAAGAAATCACTACAGCAGATGAACTAGAAACTCCTGCATTGATTGGAATTTCACTTTTAAAAGTAATGGTATATCCTTTATTTGGAATACAATCATACCTTCTTAATACTTTTAGAGCAGATGCTAGGTAATCTTCTTTTTCAAGTATTTCAAAAGTTTCAGATATACCAATAGTTCTTTCAGAATGAATATCAGGCATTAATATTTTAAGCTCTGAAGTTTCATTTTCTTCCGCAGTAAGATTAATAAACCTGTCTATTGCACATGCTATTACTGGAAGTTCTAAATAATCTTGATGATCTCCAAATAGGCAAATTCTCGCAGGAGTTTGTATGCGTATGTTTTTCAAAAGTAAATATTAATAAGTGTCTTTAATCCAATTATATGGCTTTCTTTTTACCCAATTTCCTCTCGTGAAATCAGGAAAATCTTGAGGCTCTCCATTGTTTGCAATCGAAACTTCAGAGAGAGGAGTAATAGCACTCCATGCAGCAGCATCATAAGCATCTAGAGGCGGAGCAATATTTTTCTTAGCAGATTCTACGAATGCCTGTAATACAAAAAAGTCCATGCCTCCATGTCCAGAACCTGTTGCATGTTCTCCATATTTTTGCCATAAAGGATGGTCATATTTTTTTAACCAAGGTGTAGCATCATCCCAGCGATGTGACTTTTCAGATTTATCTTCAATATAAATTCTATTTCCATCAACTTCCCAAAGACCTTCACTTCCTTGCACTCTAAATCCGAGAGAATAGGGGCGAGGTGAGTTACAATCATGAGTAACTATTATTGTTTCTCCATTAGAAGTTTCAATCATAGAAGTTATGATATCGCCTTGTTTAAATTTAAGTTTTGCATTTGGGTGGTCTTTACCACCGTGTTTTACAATATAATTATGAATTCCAACTCCTTTTGTAGCCATAGAAGTAATGGTTTCAAATCGATTACCACGATTAATATCACTCATCATTGCAATTGGGCCTACACCATGAGTTGGATAAACATCGGCATTTCTTAATAATGAGTGTTGTGTTCTCCAAGCTGATTCTGAAATTCCTTTTTCTCCAAATTCTACTCCTTTTCCATAGGCAGTTTTTCCATCATTTAATTTTACAAAACGTAAATCATGTTGGTAACCACACCTGAAATGTAATAACTCACCAAATAAATTTTGTTTTGCCATATTTAACACTGCCATGATATCTCTACGATAACAAACATTTTCTAAGATCATTAAATGAGAGCCAGTCTCTTCGTGTGTATTTACTAAATCCCAGCATTCTTCCATAGTATTTGCAGCTGAAACTTCAAGTCCTGTATATTTTCCTGCAAGCATCGAATCTTTAGCCATGCGTGTATGCCAAAGCCATGGCGTAGAAATAATGACAGCATCAATATCTTTTAAAGCTAGTAGATTTCGGTAATCATAATCATATTTCCCAAAAACCTGTGGTTTTTTTTGCCCAGCTTTTTCAATCATTTCTAAAGCAATGTTGTTTCTTTTATTATCAATATCACAGATCGCAATCACATTGATGTCGTCTCTTAACAATGAATTATTTAAATGATTGGTTCCTCTTAAACCAACACCTATAAAACCTACATTTAGTTTTTCTTTAGTTGAATTAATATTTGTTCCAAAAGTTAATTGTGGCGCTAATGCGATTCCAGTTCCTAGGATGGCAGATTGTTTTACAAAATCTCTTCTTGAGCTCATATATTTAATAATTATGCATGTTTATTAATACTTCATTTTATTCATTAAAAAGAGTAACTATTTTGTTAGCTTTAGCCTACCTTTTCAACTAAGAATGAATGAAGAAATTTATAAAAAAAAATTGGGGTAACATTGTTTTTTTGGTGTTAATTGTTTTATTAATAATTCCTCAAACGAGAATGCCAATACAAGTAGGCTTGCAAAAGCTTATATCTTTTAGCCCATCTGAAATTGATGTAGAAGATAGAGAGTTGCTAAATGATTATAGATGGAACTTAACTTCTCTGAATGATGAGAAAATTAACTTCACTCAATCTAAAGGAAAAGTTGTGTTAATTAACTATTGGGCAACTTGGTGTCCTCCATGTATAGCAGAAATGCCAGATTTACAAGAATTGTATAATAAGTATGCAGACCAAGTAGATTTTTATTTTGTTTCTTCTGAAGAAAAAGAAATACTTAACCTATTTCTAGAAAAGAAAAATTATAATTTACCTGTATATATTCAAACAGAAAAATCTCCTGACTTAATTGAAACTACTTCTTTACCAACTTCTTTTTTAATTTCAAAATCAGGTGAAATTGTGATGCGAAAAACGGGTGCAGCTAATTGGAATAGTAATACAGTACATGAAACAATTGAAAGCTTACTTAAAGAATAGACCTTAGTTTACAGTTTTTCGTTTCATTTCATGCATATAGATTTCACGTCCTAATTGAGCTAAAAATGGAATTCCTATTTCTTCATACTCATATTCATCGTCATTGAAAATTCCGTTTTCATTTACTAAAATGGTTGCAGAAAGTATAAATTTTACATCGTTTACAGTGTCTTCAATATAGGCTGTTTCAGTAATTGTACCATAGGCATATCCAACCTTATTATATATCTTCATTCCTTCAGGTATATTGTCTTGACTATCGCCATAGATGAAAAACTTTCCGAAGCTATCATTAAATTTATCTTTATCATAACCAAGCTTTCGTGGAGGATTACTCATGACATTTTTTAAATAAATTTTAGAAGCTGGTGAAAGATTAAAACGTTCTAATATTGCAAAAGATTTCTCGAAAAACAATCGTTTAATTGTATTGTGCTGAGCTTTTAAAGGATAATAGTTTTTTTCTGAAAAATCCATAGGTTCAGAAACAAGAGCACTATCTTTCATAAATCCTTTTCCTTTTAAAGTTTTTTCTACATAGATACTTTCTAATGAGCCATCTTTTTTAATGCTAACGTTTCTTTTTGTCAAGAATTTTATTTTTTTTCTTTCCTGTTCAGCTGCATTTTCAGTTTCTATACGATGTCCAATTCTTACAGGAGAAATCTTTTTAGTTCTTAATTGATTATTGATAAAATCTCTTCCTAAAAATTCGTATAATCGATTATAGGCTTCATTATCACTAACTGCAAAAATTTGACGGACATCATCATTAAAATTATGGAGTATCGTATCGCCTTCAATTATGTAATCAATTTCAGGGCTTAGAAACGTGGTGTTGTCTGTAAATTCAAGCGCTAATATTGCTGCAGGAAGTTTAACAGTACTCGCAGGATAAAAATAATTTTGATTATTTAATTGAAAATTATAATCAGTAAAAACAGTTTCCCCATCTTCATTGGTATCAATTTGAGAATATAAAATTTGGATTTCATGCCCTTCAGGATTATCCATGACTTTTTTTATAGCAGGGTGTTGGCTTTGAAGTGCATTATCTAAAGGTGTAGTCGTAGTTTTCTTTTCACAAGAAACACAAAGTATAAGAAGAAATATTAAGAGTCTATACACTGTCTCTTATACACATCTGACGCTGCCGACGAACTCTAGGGT
>JAHRWC010000287.1 GCA_019090365.1 Flavobacteriaceae bacterium | reverse complement strand
TGCACCTCCAGTTTCAGATAATGGTTTTGAGATATCTGTGGTCATGATATCAATACCGCAAATATCTAAATCTATAATTTTTGAGATACGCTCAGCCATTGCAATATTTGCTGGATGAATAATATCTGTAATATCTTCAGCAGTTCCACCAGTACTTAAATTGGCTGTGTCTTTTAATATCAATCGTTCTTCATTTGGCAATACAGAATCTAAAGTATAGCCAGCATCTTTAATTAAGGTTTGAGTCAATTCGTTTGTAGTAATTTGAGTCAGTACTTTTTCATGTCCATAACCTCTTCTTGGATCACTATTTACAACATCTATTAATTCTTGTATGGTTGATTTTCCATCTCCAACCACATGAGCAGGAGTTCTAATCGCTGCTGCTACAAGTTGATGGTTTATTACTAGAAGTCGATAATCGTCACCTGTTATAAATTTTTCAACAATAATAGCACCACTACGTGAGCTATCTTTTGCATGATTAAAAGCAACTAATGCATCTTTATAATTATTGATATCTACAGTGATACCTCTACCATGATTTCCATCAACAGGTTTTATAACTAAAGGAAAACCAACATAATCACATGCATCTTCTAAACTGCGTTCCCTACGAATGATATCACCACGAGGAACATCTACTTCTGCTTGTTCTAATAAATATTTAGTGTCTTCTTTATCGCAAGCTATTTCAACTCCTATACTACTTGTTTCACTCGTAACAGTAGCTTGAATTCTTTTCTGATTTGCACCATAACCTAATTGAACTAGAGAATACTTATTTAAACGAATCCAAGGAATCCCTCTGCTTGCAGCTTCTTCAACAATAGAACCTGTACTTGGTCCTAAACGTTGAGCTTCACGAAGTTCTCGCATTTCTTGAATATCATCTTCCATATCATATTCTTCACCTGCAATTAAAGCTTCACAAATTCTCACGGAAGCTTTTGCAGCATATCGCCCAGCATCTTCTTCTATATAAGAGAACACAACATTATAAACACCTTCCTCACCATATCCTCGAGTTCTTCCAAAACCGGTATCCATACCAGCTAAAGTTTGAATTTCAAGAGCAATATGCTCAATAATATGGCCCATCCAAGTTCCTTCTTCAACACGTTGAAAAAATCCGCCCGGTTCACCAACAGAACAACGATGACTGTACATGGTAGGAAACATAGCTTCTAGTCTTTTATCAAATCCATCAATTTTATTTGAGGGTAATTCTTCCATTTCCTCAAGATCTAACACCATAACAATTAATTTATGACGTCTAACTGACCAATAATTGGGACCACGCATGGCATTTATTTCTCTTATCTTCATGTTGATTAGCTTTTAATAATTATTCTGAAAGTTTATAAATATATGATTTTTTTTAGTTCTAAACCTTTATTTTTGTGACCAAGAAAAAAATTTATGCGAGCAAAAGGAACATTAATTCCAATAGGTGGTAATGAAGATAAAGGGATTGAAATTCATGAACAATATAAACTTGAATATATTGAGGAAGGAATTCTTTCAAGAGTAGTAAAAGAGAGTGGAGGTACTGAAGCAAATATTGTTGTAATTCCAACAGCATCTGGAATCCCTGTTGAAGTAGGACAAAACTACCTTACAGCATTTTCTAAATTAGGTTGTGAAAATGTTCATATATTAGATATTAGAAGTCAAGAAGATGCTGCAAAAGAAGGCTCGATTGAAATGATATTGAATGCAGATTGTATTATGTTTTCTGGAGGAAATCAATCTAAAATTACAAAGCACATTGGAGGTTCTAAAATTCATGATATTTTATTAGACCGTTATAAAAACGATGAGAACTTTGTAATAGCTGGAACCAGTGCTGGAGCAATGGTGATGACTAATGAAATGATTGCTGGCGGAAGTAGTACAGAAGCTTTTATTAAGGGAGCTGTAAAAATGTATAAAGGTTTAAGCTTATTACCTGGATTAATAATTGACACACATTTTATTAAAAGAGGTCGCTTCGGAAGACAATCTGAAGCCGTTGCAAAATACCCAAATCTTTTAGGGATTGGATTAGCTGAAGATACAGGTCTTGTGATTAAAAACGGACATGAATTTGAAGTAATAGGCTCTGGAATGATTATCATGTTCGATCCTAAAAATCTAACTCATAATAATGAGGAGATACTTGAAGATGGTACGCCAATGACTATGACTAATCTTGTTGTACATGTACTTTCTAATGGGGATCGTTACGATCTAGAAACTCGAGAAACAAAGGTATTACCAATCGATTCTCCTTTCGTTTAAACTAGGTTTTTAAAATTAGTTTATGTTTTTTATATCCAAAGAAAAGGATATAACCGTAACATGCAATTGCTAATACAAATGCTGTTTTAAATCCGAAATTATCAATTAAAGATCCGAAGATAAAAGGAATAATAGCTCCTCCAACGATTGCCATACAAAGTAATCCTGAAGCTTGTGCTTTTAAATCTCCTAAGCCTTCAAGAGTTAATGTAAATATTGTTGGAAACATAATAGAGTTAAACAATCCTACTGCTAAAATTGACCACATTGATAGTAATCCATTTGAGTTCATTGATATTAAAATCATCGTAATTGCTAAGCTTGCAAAGATGCCTAACACTTTTCCAGGAGATAGAATTTTAGTAAGATATGCACCTATAAACCTACCAATCATTGCACCTCCCCAATAGAATATTACAAAGATTCCCAATAAAGATTTTGGATCTTTTCCTGAAAATGTCTGATTAAAAGTCTTTGCAATAGAATTTGCGATGT
>JAHRWC010000286.1 GCA_019090365.1 Flavobacteriaceae bacterium | reverse complement strand
TTCGTCTTGATAGTCAGTTAAGTCTTTAATTGCATCTAACAAGGATGTTCGATCTTTTTCGGCCATGCCTACTACATCATCAAGGGTAGCATTTAATATTTTTTGGCGCACTTCTGGGTCATCTTCTTGCGATAATTTGGACTTCATTTGGTCCACAGCTTTGCCCCAGTTCACTTCAACTTTTTCTTGTTTTGAGTTAGAATCAGTTTCTAGTAAATCAAAATCATCAGACATAATTGTATTAAATTTAAATGGTTATTGAATAATTAAAATTGGAATGTCAATTTCGGAAAAATAAATGAGTTAGAAAACTCAAAATTGAAAAGCTTTTGTTTATTAGTCTAAGTATTGTGTTTTTTGTTACGAAAAAGCCTATTTCTAGTATGTAAAGCCGCAAAAGGGACTGAAATGGCATCCTTTTTTGTTATTTAAGAATAACAAAAAAGATACAGTGAAAGGCGCGGTCTTCATCTTAATGGAGATTTGCCCAAATAAAAAACTCGACCAAAATGATCGAGTTTTAAATTTATTTTATGTTGTTGTAATTAATCTCTTAATAAACCTCTAGAAATTACAATTTTTTGAATCTCGGAAGTACCTTCATAAATCTGAGTGATTTTTGCATCACGCATTAAACGCTCTACATGGTATTCTTTTACATACCCATTTCCACCATGTACTTGAACCGCTTCAACCGAAACATCCATCGCTACCTGCGAAGCATATAATTTTGCAATCGCTCCACTCATATCGTAATTATTCCCTTGGTCTTTATCCCAAGCAGCTTTCATTACTAGAAGTTTAGCAGCTTCAATACTTGTATGCATATCTGCTAATTTAAAAGCAATCGCTTGATGGTTACAAATTTCAGTACCAAATGCTTTACGTACTTTAGAATATTCTCTTGCAAGGTCATAAGCACCTCCAGCAATTCCTAATGCTTGAGAAGCAATACCAATACGTCCACCAGAAAGTGTTTTCATGGCAAATTTGAATCCAAATCCGTCCACACCAATTCTATTTTCTTTAGGAACCTTTACATCATTAAAAATAAGTGAATGTGTATCA
Organism: Flavobacteriaceae bacterium; assembly: GCA_019090365.1. Lineage (GTDB taxonomy): Bacteria > Bacteroidota > Bacteroidia > Flavobacteriales > Flavobacteriaceae > Marifrigoribacter. The sequence continues at coordinate 9,017 of JAHRWC010000286.1, read as the reverse complement.
CTACCTCTAATACCTAATTTATCTTCTTTCGGTCCAATTTCGAAACCTTCCCAACTTTTTTCTACAATAAAAGCATTGATTCCTTTATGTTTTTTCTCACGATCTGTTTGAGCAATAACTAAATAAAAGTCAGCATTATTACCATTAGTGATCCAGTTTTTTGTTCCGTTTAGTATATAATGATCACCATGATCGATCGCTGTTGTTTTTTGTGAAGTAGCATCACTACCTGCTTCAGGTTCACTTAAACAAAAAGCACCTAATTTTTCGCCAGTAGCTAATTTGGTAAGGTATTTTTGTTTTTGATCTTCCGATCCATATTTTTCAATACCATAACACACTAAAGAGTTGTTTACAGACATTACTACACTTGCAGATGCATCAATTTTTGAAATTTCTTCCATTGCTAAGGCATATGATACAGTGTCCATTCCGCCACCTCCATATTTTGGGTCAACCATCATTCCTAAGAAACCAAGTTCTCCCATCATCTTGATCTGTTGTGCAGGAAATTCTTGTTTGTTATCTCTCTCGATAACACCAGGAAGTAATTCGTTTTTTGCAAAATCACGCGCAGCGTCGCGGATCATAATGTGTTCTTCTGTTAAGCTAAAATCCATTGAAATAAGATGTTATAATATTCTGAAAAATGTTTTGCAAAGATACTTTTTTCATTGCAATTTTTCAATAAAACACCTTACTTTTACATATGCTTCAAAACGAATATAAAGTCATAGGTGTGATGTCGGGTACTTCACTAGATGGAATTGATTTAGCAGAACTTCATTTTTCTGTTTCAGAAAACAAGACTTGGACCTTTAAAATTCTTGCTTCTGAAACTATTTCTTATCCTTCAGAATGGATTAAAAAATTAAAAGAAGGTATTTCTTATTCCGAAGAAAATTTAAAAATATTGAATAAAGAGTATACGGTTTATTTAGCTGAAGTAATTAATCAATTCATTAACAAGCATAAGTTAAAAAATCTTGATGCAGTCTGTAGTCATGGTCATACCATTTTGCATCAACCTGATAAAGGAATTACGTTGCAAATTGGAAACCTACCAGATTTAGCAACTTTAATTCAACAAAATGTAGTCTGTGATTTTAGAGTGCAAGATGTTGAGTTGGGAGGACAAGGGGCGCCATTAGTTCCTATTGGAGATCAACTATTATTTTCAGAATATGACTACTGTTTAAATCTTGGCGGATTTGCAAATGTTTCTCTTGAAAGAGAAGGGGAACGCATTGCTTATGATATTTGTGCTGTAAATGTGGTGCTAAATAAATATGCCAATGAACTTGGTTTTGACTATGATGACAAGGGGCAATTTGCAATAGAAGGAACTTTTAGCTTGTCTGTATCGGGTTTACTTGAAACAGTGCCTTTTTATAGAGTTTTACCACCAAAATCATTAGGAATGGAATGGGTAAGTCATGAAATTTTTCCAATTTTAGAAGCTCAAAGTATAAATTCGAAAACAAAATTAAGAACGTATACGGATCATATTGCTCGTCAAATAGCAAGACAGTTTCATAAAGATTCGAAAGTTTTAGTAACTGGAGGTGGTGCTAATAATGATTATTTGATTCAGAAAATAAAATTTCATAAAAAAGTTGATATAATAATCCCTTCAAAAGAGCTTGTCGAATTTAAGGAAGCATTGATTTTCGGCCTGTTAGGTGTTTTAAAACTTAGGGAAGAAGTAAACTGTTTGTCATCGGTAACAGGTGCTTCAAGAGATCATTCTTCAGGTAAAATTTTCAGAATAAAATCGGCATAAATGTCTTTCTAACAGTAGATGTTTTTTTATATTTGTTACCTTTCGAAAAAACGAAACTTATTGTAAGCAATTCATCTTTCGAGAAAGCTTTAAAAACAATAGATATAACCCTTATAAAATAAAACTATGTTCAAGTATTTTTTAGGACAAAGCCCAAAATGGTTTAAACTAACCATGATAATTTTTTTAGTATTTAATGTAATTGCTTATTATACTTTAGGCCCTACGATTACTGCTTGGATTTTTATTGGAGAATTTATATTTACACTTGCAATGGCTTTAAAATGTTACCCTTTACAATCGGGAGGACTTTTAGCTATTGAGGCAATCGCTTTGAATCTTACAACTTCAAAGAATGCCTATCATGAGGTAGATCAAAACTTAGAAGTTATCTTATTATTGGTCTTCATGGTTGCGGGTATTTATTTTATGAAGCCTTTACTGATGTACATTTTCAGTAAAGTATTTACAAAAATTAAATCGAAACTATTATTATCGCTGTTATTTGTGTTTTTGTCAGCAGTACTATCTGCATTTTTAGATGCATTAACTGTTACAGCTGTATTAATTAGTGTAACTGTAGGTTTTTATGGTGTGTATCATAGAATACATTCTGGTGAAAGTGATTATGATAAAAGTGGAGTTAAAGATAAATCTGAATTAAGTGGAGAAACCTTAGAAAAGTTTAGAAGTTTTCTAAGAAGTTTAATTATGCATGGAGTTGTAGGTACAGCGCTAGGTGGTGTATGTACTTTAGTTGGAGAACCTCAAAATTTACTTATTGGAGAAAGAATGGGATGGGATTTTATTGAATTCTTCTTAAGAATGGCTCCAATTACTATACCTGTATTATTTGCTGGTTTGTTAACAACCGTATTTTTAGAGCTAACAGGAACTTTTGGTTTTGGGCAAAAATTACCAGAGGTAGCGAGAACTATAATAGAAAGTTACACCGAAGAAGAAGATGCTAAACGTTCAGATAAAGAAAAATGGGGAATAAAAGTTCAAGCAGTTTCTGCAATTTTATTAATCATTGGATTGGCTTTACATTTAGCGCCAGTTGGTTTTATTGGTTTAGCTCTTATTGTAGTACAAACTGCTTTTATGGGAATCACTGAAGAACACCAATTAGGAAAAGCATTTGAAGAAGCTTTACCATTTACAGGACTGTTAGTTGTGTTTTTTGTAATTGTTGCTATGATTCATGATCAACATTTATTCTCTCCAATCATTGATTGGGCATTAACTTTAGAGCCATCACAACAACCTAGTATGTTCTATCTAGCCAATGGTGTATTATCAATGATTAGCGACAATGTATTTGTTGCAACCGTATATATTGGAGAAGTAAAGCAAGCGTTTGATTCTGGTGCTATTAGTCTAGAACAATTTGAGAAATTAGCCATTGCTATTAATACTGGAACCAATCTACCATCTGTAGCGACTCCAAATGGACAAGCAGCATTTTTATTTCTATTAACATCAGCAATAGCTCCATTAATTAAGTTAGATTACTTTAAAATGGTAAAAATGGCATTTCCATATACTATTGTATTAGGTGTTGTTGGATTATTAGGAGTTATTTATTTCCTGTAAACCAATAGATTAATAAGAAAGCTAGGTTTATAATCTCGATTATAAACAATTTCTATAGACAAATACGCGTTATCCAAACTAAACAAATTTATTTATGCTGAATTTTTTAATTCAAGAAGGTGCTGAAGAAGCCTCAAATTTAGAGCCTTTAGTTGAAGAAAAAACATTGTCCATCATGGAACTAATCTTCAATGGAGGATTAGCCGGACAAATAATAATAGGAGTGCTTTTCATATTGCTTTTTGTAGCGATTTATATTTATTTCGAACGTCTGTTTGCCATTAAAGCGGCAACAGGAATCGATCGTAATTTTATGAATCAGATAAAAGACAATGTTGCTACCGGAAATGTACAAGCAGCAAAAGTACTTTGCGCGCAACAAAATACGCCAGTTTCAAGATTAACAGAAAAAGGTATCTCTCGAATAGGTAGTCCTTTAGACGATATCAATACAGCCATCGAAAATGCTGGAAGACTAGAAGTATATAAACTCGAAAAGAATGTAAGTGTTCTTGCAACCATAGCAGGAGCGGCGCCTATGATTGGATTCTTAGGAACCGTAATTGGTATGGTATTAGCTTTTCATCAATTAGCAACTAGTAGTGGGCAAGCAGAAATGGGAACCCTTGCAGAAGGTATTTACACAGCTATGACAACTACTGTAGCTGGATTAATTGTAGGTATTATTGCTTATATCGGTTATAACCATTTAGTGGTTAGAACAGATAAAGTGGTGCATCAGATGGAAGCAACAGCAGTTGACTTTTTAGACCTTTTAAACGAGCCTACTTAATGAATTTAAGAGGAAGAAATAAAATCAGCCCTGAGTTTAGTATGAGCTCCATGACAGATATCGTGTTTCTGTTATTGGTGTTCTTTTTACTGACTTCACCAGCGATCACGCCAGATGCTTTAGATCTAATTTTACCTAAGGCTAAAGGAAAGACGAGTAATGTTCAAAAAGCATCAGTAAGCATTACCAAAGACGGTGCCTATTACGTAAACAAAGAACGTGTAAGCGAGTATAGTTTGGAGAAAGAGCTAAAAGGAGCCCTTTCTGGACAAGAAGAACCAACCCTAATTTTACGTGCAGAAGAAGGCGTTCCCATCGAGGATGCAGTTTTTGTAATGGACATCGCCAATAAAAATAATTTTAAAGTAGTATTAGCCGTTCGTCCTAATTAATTGGGCGTTCCCTTACAGGTCAGGCTATCCGCTGTATCTTTTTCATACTAAAAATAGTATTCAAAAGGATGCCGCTTTTATCCTTAACGCAGACAGAAATGAGTTTTTTAGATACCAAACATAAAAGAAAAAGTATGACGATTACGGTGGTTTTACACCTGATGCTTATTCTGTTGTTATTTTTTGTTGGTATGGCGTATTTAGATCCGCCTATAGAAAATGGTATTGCAGTTAACTTCGGAACTACTGATACAGGTTCAGGGAATATCCAACCTACCGAAAAAATTAAATCAGCTCCTAAAAAAACAAGCTCAGAACCGATTTCTCAACCTAAATCCGAATTAAAAGAAGAGGTAGTAACTCAAGACAATGAGGATGCTCCAGTCATAAAAAAAGAGGAAACTAAAAAGGAAGAAGTAAAAGAAACTCCCAAAGAAGAAAAACCTAAGGAAGTAGTCAAAGAAGTAATTCCTGATCCGACTCCCGATAAGTCTACAAAAAATGCATTGGATAGTTTTTTAAACGGACCAAAAAGCGATGGAACAGAAAAGGGTGGAGAAGGAGATGACAAAGAACCTGGCGATAAAGGAGATCCAAATGGTGATCCAAATGCTAAAAATTATTATGGAACTGGCAAAGGATTAGACGGTGATGGAAATTACCAATTAGGAGGACGTAAAGCGCTTAATAAAGAAAAATTTATACAAGATTGCAACGAATCTGGAACAGTGGTGGTAAGTATCGAAGTTGATAGAAACGGAAAAGTAATCAGCGCAGTTCCTGGAGTACGTGGAACGACAAACAATTCTCGTTGTTTGACAGAACCTGCAAAACGTGCAGCATTAGCTACTAAATTTAACAAAGACGATAAAGCACCTTCCAAACAAATTGGAAAGATTGTGTATCGTTTTAGTCTTTCAGATTAAATTAATAAAAAAACTTCATTTTTTACGGGTAAAGAGATGTAACAATATTCTCATTTAAAAGTCATACTCAATGTCTTAGAGTATTAACTCAAGATTTTTACTCTCAATTTCAATTTATTTTTAAAATAATTGCTGAAAAATGCAATAGAAATGAAATGCGTCGTCTTTACAATTGAAGACCCGTTAGAATAGGTTTTTACATGAACTTGGAATCAGAAAATAATAAGAAACTTAAAGAATTTTTTGGTAGTGAATATCATGCGCTAAAAGGGTATGTTAATTCACGAATACGAGACAATGTAAATAGAGATGCAGAGGATATCATTCAAGATGTAGCTTTAAAACTCTTTTCGGGAGCAGATCGATATGCTCCGATCAACAATGTAGCAGGTTTTGTGTATAGATCCATAAAAAATAAAATAATTGATGTTATGCGAACGACAAAAAAAACAGAATCAGTTGAGGTAAATGAAGAGTTTTTAGACTTGGCTGAAATATTTCAACCTCCTTCTGGAAATGAATTTTCAGATAATATAAATTCAGTATTAAAGGAATGTATCAATGATTTAAAACCTGGTTATAAAGAGATCATTATCGCCATAGATTTTGAAGGCTATACCTATAAAGAAATTTCTCAAGAAACTGGAATTCCGGAAGGCACATTAATGTCGCGTAGACATAGAGCAATAGGGATTCTTTACAAGAAATTAGAAAACAAAATTAATAAAGAAAATAGATAAGAGTATGAAAAATTATTTCACCCATAAATTTAGAAATAAAAGTCCTTTAGAGATTGTAGGAGCGATCATCTTTGGAACGATACTAATCACAGGTTTAGCGATATTACTTGGTTTCATCATCATGTGGTTATGGAACGGATTAATGCCAGAACTTTTCGGATTAACCACCATAACATATTGGCAAGGAGTTGGATTGTTTATATTATTAAAGATTTTGCTCGGCGGTTGCGGCGGCGGCGGAAAATCTTCTAAAAAATCTAAAAAAGAATGTAAAACTTCTTCTAAAAAAGACTTCTCAAAATGGAGACATTACGATACGTTCTGGAAAGAAGAAGGAGATACGATGTTTAATGAATACATTGAGCGAAAGAACAAGCCAACAGAAACAAACGAACCTGAATAAATCATCAATCAATCAATCAATAGCGAACAAATGGAACTATTATTATTTCAAACCAATATCGAATCAAGGAAAAAAGTAGCATTGTTAACTCCTATGTTTAATAAACATACAGAAATCTTAAAATGGTCTGTGGACCTAGAAGATATCGATCATGTATTGCGAATAGAAGCAACGCCAAGTTTATCGGAAATCGATGTGATTGAGTTGGTACAACTACAAGGAATCAAAATAGAGGTATTGGAGGGTTAACATTAAACATTTAAAAAAATAGAAGTGCAGATTCGATTTTCAGAAATAATGAAAGATAAAAAAAACAGAAAATAAAATACCAATAACTAAAATCTCTAGCAATCTCAACATTTCAAAATCCTACAAAAAATAGTATCTTTATCATATAGTAGTAAAATAGCAGTGCTACCTTTTATTTGAGATAAAAAATGTTTTTATTATTTGCTTATTTATTTCTTGCCTTATTTGTTTCATTTCTATGTTCCATCATGGAATCTGTGTTGCTTTCTACACCACAATCTTTTTTGATGGTACAAGAAGAAGAAGGGCATCCATGGGCAAAATCATTTAACGATTTAAAAGGCACTATAGATAAACCACTCTCTGCAATTTTATCATTAAACACCATTGCCCATACCGTAGGTGCAGCAGGAGTAGGAGCACAAGCCGTGAAAGTTTTTGGAGAGGCATCCTTTGGTATTGTATCAGCAATTCTTACCATTTTAATTCTTGTGATTACTGAAATAATACCTAAAACCATAGGTGCTCGATATTGGAGGAAATTAGCAAAGGTTTCATATTTCACAATTAATGGGATGATTATTCTTACCTATCCATTGGTGATTATGTCAGCATTTATTACAAAGAAGATTTTAAATAGTAATGAGGAACAATCTACTAGTAGAGAAGAAATCGCTGCTTTAGCAAGTTTAGGGAAAGATGAAGGTTTATTTTCAGATAAAGAAAATAAGATTATTCAGAATATTCTAAAACTGAAATATGTAAAAGTTAAAGAAGTTATGACTCCTAGAGTTGTGGTTGCTGTAGCTGATGAAAATCTACAATTGCAGGAGTTACTAAGTAACAAGGATTATACAAATTATTCGAGGATACCTATCTTCTCAGAAAATGATGAATTTATAACAGGCTACGTGCTTAAACAACAGGTGTTTGAATATGTAGCTGATGAAAAACACGAGTTGATTCTCAAGGATATTAAACGTGATATTCTAGTGTTTCCAGGTTCTACAGCTTTGTATTTATTGTGGGAAAAACTCATGGAGAAAAAGGAACATATTGCATTGATTGTAGATGAATACGGAGGTTTAGACGGAATTGTAACTATGGAAGATGTAATAGAAACTCTTCTCGGACTTGAAATTGTCGATGAAAGTGACTCAGTAGACGACATGCAAAAATATGCCCGTGATCAATGGAAGTCTAGACAGAAAAAGCTGTAATTTTTTCTTCATAATCAGCTTTACTAATCAAAAACACACTTTAACTCTTTCACACCTCCTGTTAACTCAATAGCTCTTTTATAAACTGCTTTCTAATACTAAGTTTGAGTAACTCAAAAACTTTTTATTATGAAAACACAAAGAAACATTTCAAAACAAAACATTTTTAAAACAGTAAGCCTTTTTGGTTTACTAATGATCTTTAGCCTTAGTGCAAGTCCATTGTTTGCGCAAAGCAATGAACGAACCGTAACAGGAGTTGTCAATAGCTTAGATGGTCCAGTATTTGGAGCAAGTATAGTATTAAAAGGATCCAACACTGGAGTCGTCTCAAATGCTAAAGGAGAATTCACTTTCCCTAGAGAACTTAAAGAAAACGATGTTTTATTAGTGAGTTATTTAGGGTACGAAACAGATGAGATAATCATTGCTGGGAACACCACTTTCGTTGAACCATTTTTAGAAGATATCGCTGTGGTCGTAGTAGCTGCAATGCGAACAAAAAATACTGAAACTACTTTAGTGAATCACACAAATTAAAACGTTGCGAATGAGAACATTCATTCTAATATTGCTCTTTATCTTTATTTTGCCCTTACAAGCACAACGAAGTGATTTCAATGAAGTCAACTTTACAATCGCTGAAAACAAGGCAAAGCTTCAAGAAGGTAAAGAGCTTTATAATTTACCGAATTTAGTATATGGATTGACTTCTTATCTAAAAACCGATGTAGAAAAATTTAGAGCTATTTATTTTTGGGTGTGTCATAACATACGTGGTAATTATGATTTAATGCGGAAGAGTGAACGTGCTTTTTATAACCTCAAAGATGATCCAGAAGCCTTAGATATATGGAACAAAGAATTTCAAAAAGAAGTTTTTGTAAAACTTCGTTCTAAAAAAGAAACCCTTTG
>JAHRWC010000285.1 GCA_019090365.1 Flavobacteriaceae bacterium | reverse complement strand
TAATATCCGTACGTAAAATCGTGCACTCTCCTGTTAACACATCAATTTCTACTTCTGAAACTGCTGCGCAATAGGTGAAATAATAAAATGCCTGATCTCCATCCACAAGGTACCAATTCCCAGAACTCAATGGTTTTTCGGTCAAGGTACCTAGATCAGGACTTGAGTACAATGCTTGAGCTGCTAAATTAACTCTTGCGGTATAGGCTGCTGAAACTATAGCTTTCCAATTAGAAGCCCATCCTTTTTTAGTTTCCCATCCGTCAAGTGAAGAATTATCAGGGTTTGCTTTACAAAATTCGGTCAAACGATCTTTGAGATCTTGACAGGCCATTTTAACAGCACCACCATTTAAATCGGTTCCCGTTGATGCCCCTGTAGAACTGGCATTCGGAACCGTACTTGTATCACTAATTCCGATGCGTATTAAACTAATGTCTATCCCTAATATATCTGCTGCAATCTGAGCAATTTTAGTATGGATTCCTTGTCCCATTTCGATACCACCATGCTCAATAGTTACTGTGCCATCTGCACTAAAAACAACAACATAAGCCCCTCCTTGATTCATAGGTCGATAGGTGTATGAAATTCCATATTTAATAGGGATCATAGAGATTCCTTTTTTACGCCAACGGTTTTTCTTGTTATAAGATTCTACTTCAACCAAGCGAGCATCGAAGTTTGAAGATGTTTTTAAATCGTCCCAAACTTGTTTAATCCTACAATATTTAAGCGCTTGACGATAGGGTGTATAATCATATTCAGTAGCTGTAGCATCTTTATAAAAATTTCGTTCTCTAACTACTTCAGGGCGAACCCCTAATTTATGAGCAATGTGTTCAATGGCTTCTTCAGCAATTAATCTACATTGTATGATACCAAATGAACGAAATGCGGTACGACTAACAATATTAGTTCGGCAGGCAATTCCATTGGCTTCAAAAGTTGGTATGTTATAAGCACCATCGGCACTAAGAATTACTAAATCCATCACAGGTAAAGAACAATCGAATGAATATCCTGAATTCGACCAAAAGTCTAATTTAATTTTTTCAATGATTCCATCAGCATTGGCAACTACCTTATAGTCTCCTTTAAAACTATGACGAGTTCCTTGCATAATCATATCTGTGTTACGATCATTCGCAAGTCGCACAGGCATATTTAAGTCCCATGCAGCAATTGCAGCAGCCATAGCAGGATACGGCGGACGAACCTCTTTTCCTCCAAAACCACCACCTAAACGTATTACCTCAGCCTCTACATTATTATTTTGTAAGCCTAAAATAGCTGTTACTTGTGCTTGTACAGAAGCCAAATGTTGTGTAGAAGAATATAATTGAAGTGTTCTATTTTCAGTAGGAACTGCCAATGTTGCTTGGGTTTCCATATAAAAATGATATTGAGCGCCCGTTAATTGACCTCCTGAAACGTTCACTTTTCCTTTCACAGGTTGTGGATCATCAAGCCATTTTTGATCACTTTGAGGGCGAACCATTTTTGATTGATGATCGCCAGGACTAAAAGTTAATATTCCTTGATTTGGAGGGAGTGCTAAAGCTTCTTCAATTGTAGACGCCTTTCCATCCTCAATATGATCATACGCTATTTGTTTCATTAACCAAGCAGCAGCATCTCGTGATGTGTAAAGATCTTCTGTTACTACTACACCAATAGGTTGACCGTAAGCTGTTACATATTCATTTGCAAATGCAGGATCGTAATTTGCCCAAACGAAATTTGGATCATCAATATTGAAGGTGTTATTATTTATAAAAAAAGAACTCTTCTTTCCAATTTCTGGGATATCTGCTACAGATATATACTTTATAGCATCTGGAAATTTTGCTTTTAATTTCTTTTGTAATCCTGCTAATCCGCCATGTTTATATGAAAACTTAGCAAATTGAGCCGTACTAAAAACATAAGAAGCATGTAGCGTATGAGGTGGGCCTGGTAAATCTTGTGTATATTTTGCTTCCCCTGTTGCTTGAATGCGTGCAGACAATTTCGTTCTTGATTTCCCTTCATCCAAATGACTTTCAGCCATTTTCAATGTCTCTTTCATTTTTCCTTTACCTATAGAATCAGCAGTAATATCACGCCATTCTATAAAGGAATCTCCCGCATGCTTTCCTGTACTTGATTTTAGGTTTACAGCAGGCATCACACGAGCCGTCATATCATCTCCATCATTATAAGGAGCATCAATATATCCTTCTTTTCCTGAAGAAACTGGGCGTTTATATGTTAAACCACCCGTTATATCCTTTGGTGTAATTGCTTCGATGTTTACCTTTTCAGCTAGATAAATTCCATATTTCTGAAAAATCCCCACCGCAAGTGAAAGCCTATAAGCCTCACTAATTCCTTCATCTTCCATTGGAATCATTAGCGATTCAATTTCGCAGGTAAGTATTTTAAGTGCTTCGTTAAAAACTTCACTCGTCCATTCTTTACCTTCTATAAAATGTTCTGTTTCAGTTGCACGTATGGCAATTCTGCCCACGCCTCCAAAAACCATTGTAGCTTTTTTAATGAAGGCTTCTCTCATAGTAAAAGTAAAACCAGCATTAATTACGGCATGTGCATTTTGGTATCGCCTTGAAATTTTATAAGTCTGAATAAGTTTTTCACTTGAGGTATATGGAATGAATATTTTCTGAATAATAAAGCCATGATTAAATGAATAAACAGAAGGCATATTTAAGGCTGTATAGGTTTGAGGACATTCATCCTCTGGTGTCAATAAGGTGATTTCACCTCCAAGCGTAGCAAGGCATGTAAACAAATCGGAAGGAAACGGAGTTCCTTCAAATTCATGATTTTTAACCAACATTATATTTCCTGCTACTGAAGCTACTGAACGTACTTGCGTTCCTGCAATTCTATGTACGTGTTTATTTAAGGCAATTAAACCTGCATCCAATCGATGCTCCTTAGTTTCAAGAGCTTGTTCTGTGAGCTCTAATAAATCTTGCATGGTTCTTCCACCTCCTAAATGAAGACCATCGTCTTTAATCTCCTTTTCGAGTAAATCTGAAATTTGAGAAATATCGATTAAGAGTTTTGGGAAATACACATCTTTTTTATAAATCCCTACCGAAGTATTACCATTAACCAATTTTACATTATTTGGTGTTACTTCATGTTCCGACATGATCGCAAACACTCCTTTTAGTGTTAGCGGTTTATAATACTCTTGGCCACTTCCCGAAAAATGAAGCGCTCTTGGGCTAGTTAAGCATTCTGTATCTACCGATCCTTGCGCTGCTTCTTTAATAGCTTCTTCATCGCCATAAAAAGACTGCATTGCATTTAATATCGCTCTAAATCCAGTACAACGACAAATATGGCCGTCGAATCGACTTTCAATTTCTTCTTGGCTTGGGTTATCATTTTCTCTTAAAAAACTATACATATTCATTACAAATCCTGGAGTGCAATAGCCACATTGCGAACCATTAAAAGCTGCGATACGTTCTTGTACAGGGTTCAATCCTTTTTCAAGACTTCCAATTCCTTCAGTAGTAGTTATTGCTACTCCATCCAACGTAACAATTGGACGTAAACAGGAATTTACTGGACGTTCCCATATTTGATTACTAAGCGGATCTAATTTAGTTTCAACTACTGTACAGGCAGCACAACCACCTTCACCACAGCCAAACTTAGTTCCTGTTAAACCTACTTCGGGGGAACGTAAATAGTCCACCAATAATAGACTGGGATCTGGATCTTGAATTGTATACTTTTTTCCGTTGATATAAAACTTTAGAATATTGCTATAGGATTCCATATAAAAGAGATGTTATTATTATTAATTACTGTATTTGATGCAAATCATAGACTGCAACTTCAGGATTCAAATTCTTCTCATAAGCGGCAATAACACATAGTTTTGCCCAAATTTCTGCGAGATAGTAAAAATAATTATAGACATAATCGTTTGGTTTATCTTGAATTAAATTATCCACTACATTTGAAATAGCTTCAAAACGAATTCCTTCTACCAAAGACCAAAATGCGATGAGAATCGAAGTTGGCTTTTTCGAAAAAGGAATCGTTGTATCAGTAATTTCTGTTAAGGCATTTATTATTTGAGAAAATTCAACCACGCCATCTGTTAAAGCATAAAACTC
>JAHRWC010000284.1 GCA_019090365.1 Flavobacteriaceae bacterium | reverse complement strand
TAGATTCTTTTACTAAAACTGAAGACTCTTTATTGAATATAAACAATACAAATATTGCAAGTCTTTCAAGGAATGAAATTGCTGCTTTTAGAAATAAAAATTTAGGCTTTATTTTTCAATTTCATCAGTTATTGCCAGAGTTTACAGCACTTGAAAATGTTTGCATTCCTGCTTTCATTCAAAAAACTTCGAAAGATGAAGCCATAAAAAGAGCCAAAGAATTATTATCCTTTTTAGGTCTTTCTCATAGAGAATCTCATAAACCCAACGAACTTTCTGGAGGAGAGCAACAACGTGTTGCAGTTGCTAGATCATTGATGAATAATCCTTCAATTATTTTAGCAGATGAACCTAGTGGAAATTTAGATACTGAAAGTGCCGAGAATCTTCATAATTTGTTCTTTAAATTAAGAGATGAATTTGGTCAAACCTTTGTCATTGTTACTCATAACAATGACCTTGCTGATATGGCAGATCGTAAACTGGTAATGCAAGATGGTTTAATTGTAAATCAATAATTTAATCCTTAAATGCATTTTTTCTTATCAAATCAATCTCTTCAAAAGAAAAAATATTGTTTTCGTATAAATTAATTAATTGATCTGAAACTGTAGCATCAAAAAGAATAAGATCGTCTGTATTTACAGTTAATTTAATTCCATAATCAAATAATTTACGGATTGGATGTTCTGCAATGTTTTTAACAGTTCCAAGAGAGATATTACTTTGCGGGCAAATATTTAGTTGAATGTTATTTTCTAAAATTAAATTCATGGTTTCTTCTGAATTAACAGCATTGATACCATGTTGCAACTCGTTTGGTTTCAGAATATTGATAGCATAATCAATGGTGTCGTGATTAGAAAACTCACCAATATGAACTTTTTTTGAAAGGTTATTTTTCTCAGCTTCCTGATATAATTCAACAAAACTAGTAAGGTCTTTTCCAACTTCCTGTCCATATAAATCGATTCCATTAAATAATCCTGATTGAATACATTTTGTTCCATCTCTATACACCTGTTTGATATCTAAATCTTTATTAATTCCGATATCTGGACAAAAATTAATTTGATTTTTATATTTCTTCTTTAAATCTCTAACAACTTCTAAAAGGTTATCCAAAGATTGATCAAAAAATCGAATTAGGTTTATATCAACACTCGCTTCAAGGTAAGTAATGTTATCATTTATACTACTTTCAATTGCATTTTCCATGAAAAAAATTACATCTTCACCAGTTAACATGGCTCTATTTAAATCATTATAGATAAAGTCAATCATACCTCCTAGCCCATTATAATTATCAGGAAATCTGATATTATAATCTGAATATTTTTTCTGAAAAGTTTTTATTGAACCTCCTAAATGCAAGTGATTATGAATATCTCCTTTGGGCAAGCAAATTATCTTATCAATATTTTTTTTCATTTAAAACATCAGTTTAAATCTGTGAACTAAGTTAACTTTTTTATTTAACACCATTTAAATAGTACATTGCAGAACCATAGAAAATCACTTTTTTAATGCACACTATTCTTCAACAAAATGAACTTAAAGGTTTTTTAGATGAAAAAGTGATTCTTTATAACCAACCAAAATTTATTGAATCAGATCCTATTCAAATACCTCATTCATTTTCTGAAAAAGAAGATATAGAGATTATAGCATTTCTTACTGCAACAATCGCATGGGGAAACAGAAAAAGCATCATCAATAATGGAAAAAAGTTAGCAACTATTATGGGCAATTCGCCTTATGATTTTGTCATGAATTATTCTGATGACGATGCTGAAAAGATTTCAGGATTTGTCCATAGAACCTTTAACGCTACAGATTTAGATTATTTCCTGAAGGCTTTAAAATATATCTATACTGAACATAAAGGTTTAGAACATGTGTTTAAAAAACACGAACAACCATTTACTTTGCAACCAGCAATTCATGAGTTTAAGCAACTATTTTTTAGTATTCCACATCCTTTAAGAACTCAAAAACATATTAGCGATCCAATGAAAAACTCTGCAGCAAAAAGAATTAATATGTTTCTGCGATGGATGGTTAGAAATGATAATACTGGAGTTGATTTTGGAATTTGGAAAGGAATATCACCATCAATACTATCTTGTCCGTTAGATGTTCACTCTGGTAATGTTGCAAGAAAATTAGGCCTTTTAAAAAGAAAACAAAATGATGGAAAGGCTTTAGCTGAATTAGATACATCATTACGATTACTTGATAAAGAAGACCCCGTAAAATATGACTTTGCGCTTTTTGGTTTAGGGGTGTTTGAGAAATTTTAACATATTTCACAACAAAACATGCAATTCGTCGAATATATTTACATATAATCGATTATTATCAGTATTTAACTATATTGGCGATTATATAACCCAAATAAAATCAACCTATTATGAAAAATTTTACAATATTGACATTAATTATTTTATGCTTAATAAGCTGTTCAAAAGAGAGTAGCATAGAAGTTACCGATGATTCAAGAAAGTTTAATCCAAATGCTGAAAACTGTTATACCCCTGTAGATTTAATTGCTGGTCAAAATTATACTGCAGGTATCGTTAGTTATCAAGTATCAAATGGAGAGTTAATTGTTACTTATTCAACTACAGGTGGATGGGAAATAGATGCTACTCATTTATATGTTGGATCATGTGATGAAATCCCTACAAATAGACCTGGAAACCCAAGAGTTGGGCAGTTTCCTTATAAATCAACTGAAGAAAATGGAACTACAGAAGTAGTTTGGAATATCCCTGTTTCTGAATTTCCAGATTGTGGATGTATTGCTGCTCATGCTGAGTTAAATCTAAATGGAAATCAAGAAGAAACTGGTTGGGCATCTGGTGAACAATTACCTGGTAATAGCTGGGCAATGTTCTTTGATTATTGTGTTTCAGATTGTTTATAATTAAAAGTAAATAACAAAAAAAAGCCTAACAAAATGTTAGGCTTTTTTTTGT
>JAHRWC010000283.1 GCA_019090365.1 Flavobacteriaceae bacterium | reverse complement strand
TGGGATGGAAACTATAATGGGAACCCATTACCATCGAGTGATTACTGGTTCAAAGTGGAGTACACTGAGAACGACATATTAAAAGAATTTAAAGGACATTTTACCCTAAAACGATAATTTTATATTATGAGAATTAAAAAAGCCTACTATATCTTACTTTTATTGGTGACACAATTATCATTTGCACAAGATGGTATTCCAGTATATTCAGATTATTTTGCTGATAATCTATATTTACTTCACCCATCTATGGCAGGAGCAGCTACGCATAATCAAGTTCGATTAACAGCAAGGCAGCAATGGTTTGATCAAGATGAAGCACCAAACTTACAGACATTAAGTTATAATACTAGATTAGGTGATAAATCGGGTGTTGGAATTATTGCATTTAATGATAAAAATGGATACCATTCACAAACAGGTGGTTATATAACTTATGCTCATCATTTAATGTTTTCTAGAAGCGCAGCAGATTTAAATCAACTTTCGTTTGGTTTAAGTGTAGGTATTATTCAATCTAAATTGGACGAAACTAAATTTGATCCAAATGATTTTGATCCAGTTATTGCAGGTATTGTGCAGAGTTCATCTTATTTTAATGTGGATGCAGGTGTTTCTTATAATTTCTTAGATTTTTCAGGACATTTTACTGTTAAGAATATAATATTTAGAAATAGAAACTTATACACTG
The DNA here is from genome assembly GCA_019090365.1 of Flavobacteriaceae bacterium. Classification (GTDB taxonomy): domain Bacteria; phylum Bacteroidota; class Bacteroidia; order Flavobacteriales; family Flavobacteriaceae; genus Marifrigoribacter. The sequence continues at coordinate 2,528 of JAHRWC010000283.1, read as the reverse complement.
AAAAATTTGAATCAAATAATCAAAGACGTTATATAATTTCTGCATCTTATGCAATAGGAAGTTATGGATCTACTTGGGCATATGAGCCATCTTTTATGTTTCAATTTGCTGAAAGCTCAGGAGAACAATCAATAGATGTTAACTTTAAGGCGTATCGCGAAATGGATTTCGGTAAAGTTTGGGGTGGAATTTCTTATAGAAGAAGTTTTGATGGTTCTGAATTTTTAGATGGAACAGAAATAAGTGATCAAAAGTTACAATATATAACACCAGTTTTAGGAGTCAATTTTAATAAATTCATGTTTGCTTATACATACTCTCATCAAATTGGAAATATAAAATTTGAAAGTGGAGGATTTCACCAAATTACTTTAGGATACGAATTCCTAGGTGGAAGAAATGAACCTTACGACTGTAATTGTCCAGCTATTAATTAATAAAAATAAAAAAGCCCCATCAGGGGCTTTTTTTAATTCCAAGAATAATTCTTTTTTTCTGCTTGCTTTTTCAAAGCATTTATCATGGCATTTTCTAAACCATTAGTTGCATCTTTTTTCTTTTCAACAATAAACAATCGTCGTTTTTCATTTAAATCTGAAATCTCTTTTTGAATTTTTTCTCGTTCCTTTCTTTGCTTAGAGACATATACTTTTAATTCGGTGCTCGATTTATCTTTTAAATTATCTGGTAAATCTTCTTTTTTAATTTTATCGTAACTAAAATCTTCAATTTCTTCTTCAGCATCAACTAAATCCCAAGTGCTATTTTTATACAAATGTGAACCTTTAGAAACTGTTCTGCTTACTGCATTTGCTTTACTATACCCAGCAGCATTATCATCTTGTTGCTTTTGCATTTCTGTTTTTTTACGTCCATGGCTTCCATAAGGAACATAAGTTTTGTTCAGTTTTATATTCAATTGTAAAATAACATCATCATAAGGTGAATCAATATGAACTGTTTGTTGATTGTGATTTATAGACATATAATCACCGTAAGTTAATTGCGCTCCATCTTTCCATTGTGAAGAAACACCATTGTTATAATCGCCACAAAAAATAGTGTTGACTACTACATTTTTTTCTTTTGCATTTGAAGCTGCATCTTTATAGTTTACTTTACCTTGTGTAAAAGGTTCGTTTCCGGCTATAAAAATCATTTTCAAATCATCCGCATTACTTCCCCAATCTAAGTTTTCTAAAGAATACTGAATTACAGTACCGCAGTATTCACTTCCACCATTAGTAGTAAGTGAAAAAAGCTCTTTTGAAATTTCATCTAAGTCTTCAGTAAAACTTAGTATTTTTCGAATATATCCTTCTCTTTCAGATAAATTATCATTTCCGTATTCATACAAAGCTATTTCAAGATTTGGTCTTTGCGTTTTACATTTAGCATAAGATAACTCATTTACTATTTCCCATAATTGGGCTTTAGCTTGATCAATTAAACCATCCATACTATTACTAGTGTCAAGTAAAAGTGCCACTTTTATAAAATGTTCTTTTACAGGTTCAATAGTTTCAGAGGCTGCATTAAAAGCCATCTCTTTTTTTGTTTCTGCTTTGCAAGAAAGGCATGCTACTAAAAGAGGAAGTAACATAAAAATTTTTATTTTTCTCATGATGTTGTTTTTAAATTACTGTAAACCTATGATGAACATATATTTTATAAAACAACGAATGAGTTAAACTGCTCTTTTGATTAGGGAACTAACTTTCTGATTTAGTAAACTCAGTGATTTTATTCATGAATTAGCTTTTTTTAAATTTCTCTATTTTTCTAATAACAGTAAAGTATGTAAGTTTACCTTTTAAAATGTCGAAATGAGATTTATAATCACCCTGTTTTCATTTATTGTTTTAGGTTTCACTAATAGTGTAGCCCAAGAAAATATGAGTAAATCGTCTTCATTCACTTTAAAAGGTGAAGTAATAGAAGCCGATAACAATCAACCAGTTTCAAATGTTAATGTTGAAATTAGTGGTGGGGAATACACAACAACCAATCGAGAAGGATTGTTTTTTATAAATGCAAAAGTTGGAGATGAATTAATTATACGTAGCGACACCTTTGAAACTGTATATTATATTATAAAGGATCAGCAAAAGATTAAAATTGAAGTTGAAGAGGCCAATGATAAATTTATTCCGGTTTCTAAAACAAGATCCAAAAGAGGTAGAAATCAAAATATATTTATATCGAATATCGACTCAGCTAAGTTTTATCAGAAAAAGGACGCAAAGAAAAGTATAGGTTATGTAACTAAAGCTCTTGAATCTGTTAGTGGTGCTTCTGCCACAAACTTGCAGAATAGTATGGCTTTTGAAACTTTGGCAGATATCTATATGTTTTGGGAGCAATACGATTTGGCGGTTGATAATTATAAACGTAGTCAAGCAGGAATATCAAATAGTAAGATCCAAATAAAGCTAGCAGATGCTTTTAGGATGAATAAAAAATACCAGGAAAGTATCGCTTTATACAATAAGTTACTAAAGGAAAGACTTTCAAATTATCAAGAAGTA
>JAHRWC010000282.1 GCA_019090365.1 Flavobacteriaceae bacterium | reverse complement strand
TCTTCTTTTACCATTATCTTATTTTGAATTTAATTACTTCAATACTAACTTTCCAGATAAAACTAGTTTTTTACCTGTATTTCATGGTAATGAAAAAGTTGATCAATTGGATGGAAATGGAAATTACGCACTATATCATGGCGATTTAACAACCTCAGATAATGTGAAATCGGTTAGATTTCTTATCTCTATTTTTTCTGAATTAAATTTTCCTTTCTATATAGCAGGTTCTAAAATTTCTAGTTCACTTAAAAAAGAAATAAGTCATTATAACAACATACATTTTGAAGCCTTAGGTGAAGACAATTTAATATTGGATGAATTATTGAAAAATGCTCAAATAAACATACTTCATTCAAATCAACAATCTGGAACTAAGTTGAAAGTGTTTAATTCTCTTTTTAAAGGAAGACATTGTATTGTAAATAAAAATATTACAGATGATGATAAGTTGCTTTCACTATGTTATGTAGCTGAAACGAAAGAAGAATATATTGAAGCTATCAAAAATTGTTTTAATAAAGACTACATATTAGATCAAAAAAGAAAAGATCTATTACTAGATTATTCTCCTATAAAACTTGCAGAAAAACTTATTGATTTATTAAATCAAAAATTATAGTAAATTTAGAGTACCTTAATAAAATGATTTTCAATAATATGATGAAACAGCTTTGGTGCCTTTTGTTTATTTTTTTATTTACGAACTCTACTTATTCGCAAGAGTATTCATGGTTCTATATTAGAGCTAAGGATACTTTATTTCAACCTGAATTTAGAACTGAATCTGACCAAATAAAATATGCTGGAAGTAATTCAGAATTGGCATCAATACTTGATCGATACAAAATTTTTGAATTTAAAAAAACATTCAAAAATGTAAGAAGAACAAGCCTTAAAAAAACATTCTTTGTAGTAGCTAATAATAAAAAACTTTTAAAAGATTTATTGAATTTAGATTCAAAACTTTTTGATTTTGGCGAACTCATCGAAGAAGAAGATAAAAAAATCTATGAACCAAATGATTATGGTTCGACAAGCACCATTGGTGAAAATGTAGGGTTTCAAGCATATTTAGATTATTATGATGTGTTAGGAATGTCTAAAGCATGGTATTATACAACTGGTGACCCTGAGACAATCATTGGTATATCTGATGGATTAGTAGATACTAGCAGCACTGCTTTTCAAGGAAAAACGACCTTGTTTAGAAAATCATCAAAGGCAAAAGGCCATGGTGATTCTGTTGCTGCAACTGCAGCAGGTCAGGGTGATAATGGTTTTGGTTTTCCTGGAGTCTGTTTTAATTGTAATATATACAGTACATCATTCGGTCATTCAACAACATTAATAACTCTTCTAGAGATGTCGAGAGCAGGAGCTAAAGTGATAAATTGTAGTTGGGGATCTACAAGGTATTCTCAAACTGCTCAAGATGCTATCTATGAAATGATTGATAATGGAACTTTTGTTGTAGCAATAGCTCATAATAAGCCATGGAAAGATGCAAAAGGTTTAATTAAATATTATCCAGCTTCGTATGATAAGGTTATATCTGTAGCGACTGTAATGCATCGATATGAATCTGTTTTTGATAATATCTTGAAAGAAAAAAAGAATGGAAAATATTATGCTGCAAATATTAGAGGTCATTTAGGAAGAACAATGGGCTTTAAGGATAATGATACACTTAATGATCCACATATTTATCCAATTAGTATTAGAACTTTAAATAAAGAGGTTGATATTGTAGGCCCAGGAGTTGGCTTGGTTAGGTTTGGTGAATATACTATGAATAATAAACTGAATTATAGTACTTATGGAGCAACTTCTGGAATAGCACCATTGATAACTGGAACAGTAGGTTTAATGGTTTCTTTACAACCTTGTTTAACTTTTAATGAAGTAGATGCAATTTTAAAAATGACATCAACAAATATTGATCATATTAAAGCTAATAAACCATGGGCAGGTTTATATGGCTCGGGTATGTTACATACAGGAAATGCAGTCGAGTTAGTGTACAAACTAATGACTGAAAGTGAAACTTCATATATTGAAAATCAGGACTTTTATCGTTGGTCTTTTCCTATCACTTCATTTTCAAAAGAAACAGTAATAAGAAATCAGACATTTAGAGACGATGCTGTTTTTAATTTAACTGCAAAAAACAAGATTGTAATTAGTGAAAACACAGTATTAAGCCCTAATTCAAACGGAAATATATCCTTGAAAATTGATACTGAATTAGAAAAAGAATGTGAATTGAAATTAAGAGAAGGGTTTCCTAATAATAAGTATTACAAGCCTAGTAATTAAACAGTTTTTTGAACTACTTCAAAGATTTGCCCGTCATCACATTTTAAAGTTTTAGAAGGGTATTTTAGAAGTAATGCATAATCATGAGTTGCCATCAATATGGTATTCCCATTTTTATTTATATCCTGTAAAACTTCCATGACTTCTACGCTTGTTTGAGGGTCTAAATTTCCTGTAGGTTCATCTGCTAAAATTAGTTCTGGATCATTAATTAAAGCTCTTGCAATAGCAATTCTCTGTTGCTCTCCACCTGACAACTGATAAGGATACTTAAATGCCTTCGTTTTCATGGCAACTTTATCAAGAACTTCATCAATGCGTTGATCCATTTCACTTTTATTAGTCCAGCCTGTTGCCGTCATCACAAATTGTAAATTATCTTTAACTGTACGATCATTTAATAATTTGAAATCTTGAAAAACAACACCTAGTTTTCTTCGTAAGAAAGGAATTTCCTTTTCCTTTAAACTTGGTAAATCATACCCAACAATAGCACCTTCACCCTTGGTTAATGGTAAATCCCCATATAAGGTTTTCATAAAACTACTTTTTCCAGTTCCGGTTTTTCCAATTAAATAAACAAATTCTCCTTTAGCGATATTAACTGTAACATCAGATAGAACTAGGTTATCTCGTTGAAAAATTGAAGCGTCTTTTAAAAATAGAACAGGTTGGGACATGCGGTTTTTATGTTGGATTTTAGAAAATAGTATTACAAAAATACCTAATTAATTCTACTCTTCTTTATCTGTTAACTTTTCTTTTAAAAGATCAATTTCTTTTTGTTGTTCAATTGTATAAATAGTGAGTTCTTCAATTTTTTCTAGCAATAACAAATTCATTTGTTTTAATGAAAACCCTTCAGATTTTATTTCATTAGCTGAAGGAATTCCAGGTAAATGATGGTGTTCTTTAATATAGGTTTCTATTGCTGAAAGTGAAAGCAAATTATAATCAGGATTTATTTCAGAAGAATTTGTAAAATACTTTTCAAATACATAATCTGGAACCAAGGCTCCATCTAAATCAACTAAAACTTCTCGTGTATGTATGGTTCCCTTAACTGTTAATAAATGGTCAGGAGTTTTTGTGCCAATACCAATTTTATTATCGTTTTGATATAAGTTTTTAATTTTAGTACGCTGTGCAGTTAGACTTATTGTAAATAATAATATGACCAGTAAAGCTAAGTTCTTCATAATGTTTTATTTAATAGAATCAATATGCATTAAAAATAAGGCATTTTTTTGAATGCATAATAATTCAGAATAAAATAACATACTTATCTCTTTTTTGTTGCGTTATACCCTATATAGTTTTTTACCTTTATAGACCCAAATAAACCTTAATAAATGCTTAGAAACTTCCTCACAGTACTTCTTTTTATTGTTTTTTCTTATAATTCATTTTCTCAGCAAACCGCAGCTTTTACAAACGATTTGGTGCAATTTAATCAAGCGATTGAGTTATACGAGAACAATCAATTTTTAGCTGCTCAAGCATTGTTCACAGATGTTAAAGAACAACAAGTGGACGAAACTGTAAAAAGCGATTGTGCCTATTATATTGCGAATTGTGCAGTGAGACTCAATCAACAAGATGCTGATCAGTTAATGGAACAATTTGTTTCAGAGTATCCAACAAGTATAAAACGCAACAGTGCTTATATGAATGTTGCTAATTTTTATTTTGAAAACGGAAAATATTCGCATGCAAGAAAATGGTTAGATAAGGTTGATGAAACAAGTTTGACCAAAGGTGAATTAGAAAAGTTTCAATTCAATAATGGATATGCATATTTTCAGAACAAGCGATACAATGAAGCAAAAAAATATTTCAATAAAGTAAGTAATTCAAGCGTTTATGGCGCACAAGCAAAATATTATTTAGGTTTTATTGCTTATGAAGGCGATGATTATGAGGAAGCTACAGAGTTATTCGATGAGGTAAAAGAAGAAGAACGATATTCAAAAGATCTTTCTTA
>JAHRWC010000281.1 GCA_019090365.1 Flavobacteriaceae bacterium | reverse complement strand
GTTACAATGATTGCTATTGGTACAAGTGTTCCTGAATTAGCTGCTTCAGTTATAGCGGCACTTAAAAAAGAAAAAGCTATTTCATTAGGGAATCTTATCGGTTCTAATATTTTTAATATAGCTTCTGTTTTAGGAATTACGGCAGTCATTCAGCCTATCGCTGTTATGAGTGAGCAAGTATTGACAAGTGATATTTTCTGGATGTTAGGATTTTCAGGAGTATTAATTCCTTTGGCATTTCTTCCGAAGCAATACCTAATAAGTAGGTATAAAGGAATCATTTTATTTGTTTCATATGCTGCATTTATAGGATTAGCATTTTCTTCTTAATTTATCTTTTCAACAAAAAAATAGGGGGTGTTGATAAAAAAACATCATTTTATTTATAATTACCCCTAAAAAAATAGGGGGTGTTTGTAAAAATATATATTTTTGCGCTTTAAATCGTATAAAAAAATATTTTTATGTCTACTTTAAGATTTCAAGCATTAAATGAAACTTTAAACCGAACAAAAGTTTCAGTAAATGAACCAGCAAGACGATCTTCAATATTTGGAGAAAACGTTTTTAATGAACATGCCATGCGACAGTTTTTAACCAAAGACGCTTTTAAAAGTGTAATGGGAGCTGTTGAGGATGGATCTAAAATTAAACGTACTGTTGCGGATCATATTTCTACTGGAATGAAAGAATGGGCAATCTCTAAAGGAGCAACTCATTACACACACTGGTTTCAACCTTTAACAGGAACTACTGCGGAAAAACACGATGCGTTTTTTGAAACTGTTGAAGGCGGACAAGCAATTGAAAAATTTGGAGGTGGTCAATTAGTGCAACAAGAACCAGATGCTTCAAGTTTTCCGAACGGTGGAATTAGAAATACATTTGAGGCAAGAGGATATACTGCTTGGGATCCAACATCTCCGGCATTTATATATGGAACAACGCTTTGTATTCCTACTGTTTTTGTTGCCTATACAGGAGAAGCATTAGATAATAAAACACCTTTGTTGCGTTCGCTTCAGGTTTTAGATAATGCTGCTACTGATGTAGCTAAATATTTTGACAAAAACGTAAATAAAATCATTGCAACTCTTGGTTGGGAGCAAGAATATTTCTTGATTGATAAAGCATTAGTGTCTGCACGTCCAGATATCGCATTAACTGGTAGAACACTATTAGGTCATGCTTCAGCAAAAGGACAACAATTAGATGATCATTATTTTGGATCAATTCCGTCAAGGGCATTAGACTATATGCGTGATTTAGAAACAGAATGTATGTTGTTAGGTATACCTGTTAAAACACGTCATAATGAAGTAGCTCCAAATCAATTTGAGTTAGCTCCAATTTTTGAAGAAGCTAATTTAGCGGTAGATCACAATTCTCTTTTAATGGATATTATGGAGAAAGTTGCAGATCGTCATAGTTTTAGAGTATTGTTCCATGAGAAACCATTTGCGGGAATTAATGGAAGTGGGAAACATAATAACTGGTCATTAAGTACAAATACTGGAGTAAATTTATTAAGTCCAGGAAGTACACCAATGAAGAATCTTCAGTTTTTAACATTCTTTATCAATACAATTAAAGCAGTTAATGAATATGAAGAATTGTTAAGATCTTCGATTGCTAGTGCAAATAACGATCATAGATTAGGGGCTAATGAAGCGCCACCAGCAATTATCTCAGTATTTATTGGATCACAATTGACTGAAGTTCTTAATGAGCTTGAAAAAGTAACAAATGGTAAATTATCTCCACAAGAGAAAACAGATTTAAAATTAAATGTTGTTGGTAAAATTCCTGAAATTTTATTAGACAATACAGATCGTAATCGTACTTCTCCTTTTGCATTTACAGGTAATAAGTTTGAATTCCGTGCGGTAGGTTCAACTGCAAATTGTGCTAATCCGATGACAGTTTTAAATTCGATTGTTGCAAGACAGTTTATTGATTTTAAAGCTAGCGTTGATGCATTGATTTCTGAAAAGAAAATGAAAAAAGATGATGCAATTTTTAATGTATTGAGAGAATATATAAAAGATTCTAAACGAATTCTTTTTGAAGGTGATGGGTATGGAGAAGCTTGGGAAAAAGAAGCAAAGAAAAGAGGCTTAAGTAACAATAAGTCAACTCCAACAGCATTAAAGCCAAAAATTTCTAAAAAGAACATTGCTTTATATGAAGACCTTGGAATTATGAGTAAGGTTGAAATAGAAGCCCGTTATGAAATCCGTATGGAGGAATATGCAATGCGTATTCAAATTGAAGGACGTGTATTAGGAGATATTGCTAGAAATCATGTGATCCCAACTGCGATTAAGTATCAGAATATTTTAATTGAAAATGTTCAAGGACTTAAGAACATTTATGGAGCTAAGTTTAAAGTACATTCTAAAGAGCAAATGCAATTAATCGAACAAATATCTAAGCATATTTCTAAGATCAACAAAGGAATAACAGATATGATTAATGAGCGTAAAAAAGCTAATAATATTGAAGATTCAGAGAAACGTGCATCAGCATATTGTGATAAAGTAAAACCTTATTTCGAAGAAATTAGATATCACTGTGATAAATTAGAATTGTTAGTGGATGATGAAATTTGGCCATTGCCAAAATATAGAGAATTGTTGTTTACTAAGTAAACCTTAGTAATAAATTTATAAAATCGTTTATTCTTTTTGAGAATAAACGATTTTTTTTGCATTAATTTTAAATAATCCTTGCTTTTTAAAAAAAATATACCTAAATTTAGCTTTATATAATGTTAAATTCTTCAACATTATATAAACAGATAAAAATTTGAATAGTTTTTATCTTGACTACGCTGGAAACATGAACTTAAAAAAGTTCATTCTAAATATATTAGGTAATTGAATTTACCACATTGATAAATTTTAAATCATTTATTATGAAAAAATTATTTTTAAGCGCTATTGCGCTAATGATTGGGGCGGTTATGTTCGCTCAATTTAACGACAGTAATGTGCTTCAAGTAGGAGCATTAAATGGATCTGATGTAAATCAAGTAGGTTTTATGAATGATTCAGATGTTATTCAGTTAGGTGCTCTTAATGGATCTGATGTAGATCAAGTAGGTGTATTTAATAGCTCTGAAGTTCTTCAAATTGGAGCAGGAAATGGTTCTATGGTTACCCAAGTGGGGCTTTCTAATGTTTCTGAAGTATTCCAATTGGGAGCTTTAAATGGTTCTGTTGTAACACAAGGAGGAGAATTTAACTTCTCAGATGTAGATCAAATAGGTGTTGGAAATGGTTCTAACGTTTTACAATCAGGATTCTTTAATATTTCTGATGTAGATCAAATTGGCTTATTAAATGGGTCTAATGTTATCCAACTTGGATTTGGAAACATATCTACAGTTACTCAAATTGGAGCAATGAATGGATCTGATGTAAATCAAGAAGGAGAAGTAAATATCTCTGATGTAGACCAACTTGGTATTGGTAATGGATCTTACGTTAATCAATTTGGATTATTTAATATTTCTGATGTAAACCAACTAGGTTTAATGAATGGAAGTTCTGTTATTCAAGATGGAATCTCTAACTTCTCACTTGTTAATCAATTAGGTGCATTAAATGGTAGTTCTGTTAACCAATTTGGACTTGGACATATAAGTGTTGTAAATCAACTTGGTGTTGGAAACGGATCATTAGTTGTTCAAAGCAATGGAATTTAATTAATCTATTCCCTTAACCCAACTTTAGGGATGGCACAAGGGCTTTTAAAAAAGCTCTTGTGCTTTTTACTCGTTTCTTTCAATCTTTTCAAAATGAAAAATTCAATACATATCGTTTTTGTTTTTATGTTGTTGAGTAGTATTGTTTTTGCTCAAGGAGATAAAGTGTTGAGTTTGTCTGGATTGCAAATAGATTTACTTGATAAAGCTAATAAATCAAAAGGCTGTCTCTTATACACATCTGACGCTGCCGAC
>JAHRWC010000280.1 GCA_019090365.1 Flavobacteriaceae bacterium | reverse complement strand
TACAAACAGCTGTTTTACCTGTTTGACGGTCACCAATAACAAGTTCACGTTGACCTCTACCTACAGGAATCATCGCATCAATCGATTTAATACCTGTTTGTAATGGCTCATTTACCGGTTGACGATAAATTACACCTGGCGCTTTACGCTCTAATGGCATTTCGTAAGTCTCACCTGTAATAGCACCTTTACCATCGATAGGATGACCTAAGGTATCTACTACACGACCAACAATACCTTCACCTACATTAATAGATGCAATACGTTGTGTACGTTTTACTGTAGATCCTTCTGTAATTGCTTTAGAATGTCCTAATAATACAACCCCAACGTTATCTTCCTCAAGGTTAAGTACAATTCCTTCTAAACCGTTTTCGAATTCAACTAATTCACCATATTGTACATTAGAAAGTCCGTAAACACGGGCAATACCATCACCAACGGTTAATACACTTCCTACTTCATCTAATGAAGTGGTTGAATCGAAACCTGAAAGTTGTTTCTTTAATATTGCTGAAACTTCAGCTGGTTTAACTTCTGCCATTTTGTTTAATTAAATGTAGCCTTTTACCGAAGTAGCAGGCTATTTAGATTATATACTTTTACTAAATTCTCTTTTTATTGTTGCTAGACTGTTTGCAATACTAGCATTGTATTGAAGATCTCCTATTCGAAGAATAAATCCTCCAATAATAGATGCATCAATTTTATTTTCTAACGAAACTTTTGTGCTTCCAGTTAGCTCTTTAACTTTTGCAAGTACTTTTTCTTCTAATTCTGAAGAAAGTGCAATTGCAGTAGTTACTTGTGCTACTTTTACTCCTTGTGCTTCGTTGTATAATTCTATATATTTTTTTGAAACCTCAGCCAACAAATTGGTACGTTTGTTTTCAACTAATACTTTAATAAGTGATTTAGTGATGTCTGATTGGTTTTCAAAAATTGTAAGCAAGGCTTCTTTTTTATCATTTGCATTAATTACTGGACTGCTTAACACACTCTGTAATTCTTTACTTGCCTTGATAGTTGCATGTACAGTTTCCATATCGTCAAAAACAACACTAGCTGATGTAGCTTCGTTTGCTTCTAGCAATATAGCACTTGCATATCTTATTGCTGCTCTGCTTCCGCTCATTTCTTATTAATTTAAGGTAGCTTCTCCTAACATATCTTCAACAATTTTAAATTGTTTGTCTTTGTTAGAAAGTTCATCTTTTACTACTTTTTCTGCGATTTCAACAGAAAGTGAAGCTACTTGGCTTTTTAATTCGGCCATTGCAGATTTCTTTTCATTTTCAATTGCTTCTTGCGCTTGAACGATCATTTTATCTGCAGTTGCTTTAGCTTCTTCTTTAGCATCTGAAATCAATTTTGTTTTAAGATCACGTGCTTCTTTTATCATCATTTCTCTTTCTGCACGAGCTTCTTTTAAAATACGCTCATTATCTGCATTAAGGTTTTCCATTTCCTTTCTTGCATCTTCAGCAGAAGCTAAGGCATCTTTAATACCTTCTTCTCTTTCATTGATCGCATTTAAAATAGGTTTCCATGCAAATTTCTTCAATAAAAAAACTAGCAGTATAAATAATGCTGATTGTAAAATGAATAATCCTAATGAAAACTCTCCTAATAACTTTTCCATAATATTTAAATCATCTAATATTTAAAAAACTTAAAGTAAAGTTGTAACCAACCGTTACAACTCTACTTCTTTCTTAAGGTTGTAAGCTTATACAGCAAATAATGCTGCAAACCCAATACCTTCAATTAATGCTGCTGCAATAAGCATAGCTGTTTGAATCTTTCCGTAAGATTCTGGCTGGCGAGCGATAGCGTCCATTGCTGAACCACCAATTCTACCAATACCTAATCCTACTCCGATAACTACTAAACCTGCACCTACAATTGCTGGAATTTCCATAATATATTTATTTAAAATTAAACACTCAAATTTATTAATGCTCTTCTTCTACTGCAAATCCGAAGTATAGCGCAGATAACATCGTAAAAATATACGCTTGTAATAATGCTACTAACACTTCAATTAATGAAATTGCAAAAGATAAAAAGAACGACAAACTACTTCCTATAATACTATTAAATAAGTACATCAAGGCTAATAAACTCATTAATACAATATGACCCGCTTGCATGTTAGCATACAAACGAATTAATAATGAGAAAGGCTTAATGAACATTCCTAACAGTTCGATAGGAGCTAATATTATTTTCATTGGTACCGGTACTCCTGGCATCCAAAAAATATGTTTCCAATATGTTTTTTTAGCTGTAAACGTTGTAATAACAAACGTTAATATTGCTAAAGAGGCTGTAATTGCAATATTTCCAGTTACGTTAACTCCTAGTGGTGTTAATCCGAAAATATTTAAAAACCATACAAAGAAAAATACCGTTAATAAAAAACTCATATATTTCTTATAATGCTTTTTTCCAATGTTAGGAATTGCAATATCGTCTCTAATGTATAAAATGATTGGCTCAAAAAAGCGACCTGCTCCTGTAGCAACTCCGCCATTTTTACCATAAGAACGCCCTAAACTTCTAAATAACAACAACATTAAAAGACCTGTAACTAAAATCATTACAACACTTTTAGTAATTGATAAATCTAATGGGCGAACATTTGTTGGGTGATGATGATCATCATAATTAATTGTTCCTTGAGCATCTGTCTTATAAATCATACCGTGATATATCACATAGTGATTACCACCAGATTCTGCAACAGCTGTTTCATGCTTAAACTTTGAAGAAGAAAATACTTGTAATCCTCCATCCCATAAAATAACTGGTAATGGAAAACCTATATATACTTTTTCTCCTGCATCATTAGTATAAGAAGTGATCCCAAAATCATGAGTATCTTTTAAGTGATGCTGTATATATTCTTTTCTTTCAGCAGATTTATCAGTAGTATCTCCTTCAGATTTATCTGATGAAGTTTCAACATTACTAGCATTTCCTACAAAAGAAATCGCTAGTATAAATACTGCAAGCAATCTAAGCATAGTTTTTCTTTGCATATCCGAACAAATAAAGGTGTCCTAAAATTCCGTGCAAAAATACAGTTCTTTATTAGAAAGAAAAAACAATTTTATTTCTTTTTTATTTTGAATGAATTATTCCGAAGAAGACTGATTATTAAGCTGTTTTGAAAGATATACAACTTCAAGCATTAAACATATTGCATAAGGCACGAAAAAAGTAGTGAATTCAATTAATCGCATTTCACCATCTGCTTTGTAAACTGGGTTGAAAACAATGAAAAAAACTAAAAATTTTAATGCACTTCCTGCTATAAAAATAAAGCCAGTTTGTGAAGATTCTTGCTTTATTGAGCGCTCTACAAAGAATAATATAACTGCAGCTAAGATAAAATTAACCAAATATGAAAGCACGATAAGGTTTTCAAACAATGGTTGTTCTAGATAAGAAAGTACTCCTAAATGAATTCCAAATGTTACAATTAATGCTATTAAAAGGATGGATAAAAAAATAATACTTTTACGCTTCATTACTTATTTAATCTATTTGTTTGTTTTACCACTAACATTAAAGAAATAGCTACACCTAATAATGTAAAAAGAACTGTATATCCTTTTCCATCGACATTATAATTTTCATCAAGCCAAATGCCTCCTTTGACAAACAAATAAATTATAACACCCATTTCTATTCCAATTCCCATTAAAATAGCCCAGCGATTTATACCGTTGCCACCTTTCTGTGACATGTATTAAGATTGAGTAGTTTCTTTAGTGGTAGTTTTTGATCTATTTTGACGATCGTATGGATTAGAAGAATTCGAATTTATTTCTTTGCTTTCTTTCGCTGAACCTTTCATTACACATGATGCATTAAATGTCGCTCCAGGTTCTACAGCTAATTTGCCTGTAGATACTTCACCATCAATTTTTGCTGTAGAGCGCAATGTTAATGTTTCAGCTACATCTAAATCGCCTTCAAAAGAACCTTCAATATCAGCATTTTGACACTTTAATGTTCCAACGATTATACCTGATTTTCCAATAACAACTTTAGAAGGTGTTGTTACATTTCCTGTTATTGTACCGTCAATTCTAAAAAAACCTTTCGAATTAATATCCCCAGTTAAACTAGTGCCTTCATTTATTCGATTTTGCCCAGTTCCTGGGTTGACCGTATTTTTTTCTTTTTTTTCTGAAAACATATCTTCTAGTTTTAAAGGTTTATTACAATATCTATTCTTTTTTAAGTTCTTTTGTTTCTTCCATTACCGCATTATCCTTGTTTAAATAATCATTCAAGTTTTTATGAATTTGAATGGTTTTATAATTAGGTGATGATATTTCGAAATGTGATTTCTTTATCTTGTACTTCTTACTTTCTTCAAGAACTTCTGCAAATCCAGCTCCTCCAAGTTTTGTATTTAAACCGTGAATTATTACAAACAAAGTATTTGGATCGTAATAATCTATTGAAGTAGACATATTAGTATAATTATAAAATTCTAATGCATCGTCTAACTTTGTTTTTAACTCTTCAGCTGTTTCTCTTTCTTCTGTTTTAAAATCGTATACAATTTTCCACCTTTTACTTTTTGAGTCTGCTTGAAAATCTTTAAATGATAATCCCGGTAATACAGCTTTATAAATATTTTGCGCTTTTTTACCTTCTTCAGAATTAGGATAGTTTAATGAAACAAAATTTAAGGCTTTTTTATAAGCTTCAAATCCTTGTTGTTTTCCTATAGCTGTCGCTTTCAACATTTCAAGTTTCGGAATTATATCATCCCCAAAATACATGGTAATATAGTTTTCACAGGTTTCGATTACCTCTTGATATCTTGAAGCTTCATATACTTTGTACAACTCTTTGTATTTATACTCAGGACTCGATTCATCTTCAGCTAACATAGTATTTGGATTCAACAATATTTCTGCATACCTAGTATTAGGATGGTTATTGATGATATCGTTTTTATACTTATCTGCCATGTTTGTATTTTCAAGAACAGCATAAATTTTATACAAGTTATATTTAGAAGGTAAAATTAATCGTTCTTCAGGTTGAAAAGTCAACAATTTCTCTAAGCGATTAGCTGCTAAATTATATTCTTTAAACTTCTCTTTGTAGATAAGTCCTAATTGATAATACGCAAAATTACGATCACCAGTTATACTATCAATTGCTTTTGGTTCCGTAGGAATTCTAGCAATATATGTTTCAGGTTTGTATAATTCGTTTTCAGAAATTGAAACTGTTTCTTCAGTTTCTTCAATATTATCTAACTTAACTTTTTTATTAGAACGTCTCCAGTTATCTTCAAGTTTTCTATTACCCCAAACCTTGTTAAATTCTTGCTTTCCGTAAGCAACTGTCGAAGAATTATAAAAGTAGAAAGATCCTGCATTTTCATCTTCTTCTCCTTTACTCTTTTTACTATAAAATTCTTTATTTGCTATACTTTCTTGTTCTAACACTGCAGCTATAGAATCTGCAATTGCTTTTTCTCTCAGTTTTGTAGTGTATTCTGTAAAAAAGGCTAAACGTTGAGATTCAGTCATACCTACAATACGTAGAATACTATCATTCTGTACAGCAATGTCTTCGTATTTAATTACATCATCTAAATTCTCGCGTTTTTTAGTTACACGTCTCCACTCACGAGTTCCCTCTTTTAAATGTGTAAGTGTACTATCATAATAAGCACCTGCATTTTTATATTCAGCTCTATCGAAATTAATTTCAGCTAAAGTCGTATAATTTAATGCTTGTAAAGGGCGGTCATTATTAAATTTTTGAATCGACTTATTATAATAAACAACTGCGGTATCAATACTTTCATTATTGTAATAGTATTCACCTATCTGATTGTAAATCTTGTCTAAATATGGACGATTTTCTCTATCTTCTTCTAAATCGGTAAGCAATTCTAAGAATGCTGTTTTATCTCCTTTTTCATAATCAAAATTACGAGCCTTCATAATATGTGCAGAAATCATATAGACTCTAGGTGATTTTCTATTAAGATCAATAACCTCATCAAAAGCTAAGTTTGCACTATCTTTTAACCCTAAATGATTATACAACTGACCCTTAATGAAATTATACCTTCCTTTAAGTGCATTGTCCTTCACACTTTCTGAAGCTTGTTTAATATAAGGTAAGGCTTCATTGATAGAATCTAAATTAATATAAGCCTCTGCCATGATTGCTGAAGCATCAGCAAAATCTTCCTTACTTAAGTCTTTATTTTTAAGTAATTCTGAAAGATTATCTAAAGCAACTTCTTCATTATTTAATCGAATGTTTGTTTTTGCTTTCCAAACCTTCGCGTGATTAATATTATTTGAAGTTGGATATTTATCTAATATAAAATTAAACGCATCCAACGCCGGAATAAAACGTCCATCAAAATAACGTGCTTTTCCTAACAAAATATAAGCCTCGTCGATTTGAGGATTGTATTCTCTTCCATCAATATACATGGAATGTGTTTGAATTGCCTTTGCTGCTTTTTCTTCAGCTCTAGAAAAATTAGTGCTCTCTTTTTTACCAGGAGTATCTATTTTTTCTTCTAAATCGATTCGCTCAACGGGAAGTATCTCCCAATAATTATCTCTAAAAGTTAATGCGAGTTCTTCAATACCTTTATCGAATGCAACATCGCCATTGTACAAAGCGTTAAACTCGCCTTTTACTGCATGCACATTTCTACTTAAAAAAGTATTCTTTTTACGAGAACAAGCTGCTAAAAGTAATACAGCTAACGTTAGGATAGTAATTCTATAAATGCTGTCTCTTATACACATCTGACGCTGCCGACGAAGCTAG
>JAHRWC010000279.1 GCA_019090365.1 Flavobacteriaceae bacterium | reverse complement strand
TTAATAATTTCAGAAATAAATAATAAACGATTTAAAAATATCACCATATAATTCACTGAAATAAAAAACTCCTACAACTTTATAAGCTTGGAGGAGTTTTTTTTTATAAAAGTAAAATAATCTATTCTACTTCATACGTTTCACCTGAGAAAAATAAATCGGCCGTTTTCGAAAATCTCGATCTCGATTTAACTTCTTCCGTTAAGGCATTTTCTCTTTCTTCTAAAGTTACATCTGAAAAACTTCTAATAATACCAGTCACTAAAGGATAATCAAGTCTAACAAGCATTTGATGCAAGGTTGGATCTTGTTCTTGAGCATCATGCACTAAAATATCTTCATTAGTTATATTATTTTCTCCAATGGTAACTACTTCCAATTTTAATCCATTTAACACTAAACCTTTGTCTTTTTCTTTTCCAAAAATCATTGGTTTTCCATGTTCCACAAACAATTGCATGTCTTCTCTAACTTTTCTATCTGTATATTTTGTAAAGCAACCATCATTAAATATTGGGCAGTTTTGTAATACTTCTATTAATGAAGTTCCTTTAAATTTTTCTGATTCAATAAATAACTGAGTCATTTCTTTTGGAGTGTTCCCTCCTATTCTGGCAAAAAACCTAGCTTGAGCTCCAATTGCTAATTCACCTGGAGAAAAAGGAGGTTGTGTATTACCATAAGGAGATGACTTTGTTTTTTGACCTACTAAAGATGTTGGGGAAAACTGACCTTTCGTTAAACCATATATTTCATTATTGAAAAGAATAATATTTAAATTAATATTTCTTCTTAATACATGAATAAAATGATTTCCGCCAATCGCCATAGCATCACCATCACCTGTTATCACCCATACACTTAAATCTGGATTTGCTAATTTAACACCAGATGCAATTGCAGGAGCTCTTCCATGGATTCCATGCATTCCGTAAGTATCCATATAGTAAGGAAATCTTGATGAACATCCTATCCCCGAAATAAACACAACATCTTCTTTTTTAACGCCCATTTCAGGAAGCGCTTTTTGCATTGATCTTAAAATTACATAATCATCACATCCTGGACACCATCTAACTTCTTGATCACTTGCAAAATCTTTAAACGTATATTTTTCAACTGTTGCTTCCATATTATTTCAATAATTGCTTAAATTTCTCAATTAGTTCACTATTCCCAAATGGTAATCCTTGTATTTTATTATACTGCAAGAAGTCAAAATCATTAAAATTGATTTTTAACACTTTTGCAAATTGCCCATTGTTTAATTCACAAACTACAATCTTTTTGTATTTTGATAAAATATCTTTTGTGTTCTTCGGAAGTGGATTTAGGTAATTAAAATGTACAAAACCTACATTTGTAAATCCGTCATTATACATTTCTTTTACTGCTGAATGTAATGATCCATAAGTACCACCCCATCCTATTACCAATAAATCACCTTCATCAGCAAATTCATTTGTAACATTTGGAATATAGTTTTGAACTCTCTTAATTTTCTCATCCCTAATTTTAGTCATGTACTCATGATTTTCAGGTACATAAGAAACATTTCCAGAAACTCTATCTTTTTCTAATCCACCTACTCTATGTTCCAACCCTTTGGTTCCAGGTATCGCCCAGTTTCTTGCTAGAGAATCTTCATTGCGTTCGTAAGGGTGCCAATCTTCATTATATTCATTAATGATATTATTTGTAATATCTGGCATTTCATCAACTGTTTTAACCTTCCATGGAGCTGATCCATTAGCTATATATCCATCCGTTAATAATATTACTGGTGACATATGTTCAATCGCTAATTTGGAAGCTTCATAAGCATAATCAAAACAATTGGCAGGCGTACTTGCTGCAATTACAATCACAGGGCTTTCACCATTACGACCATACATGGCTTGTAATAAATCTGATTGCTCAGTTTTTGTTGGCAAACCAGTTGAAGGTCCTCCTCGTTGCACATTTACAATAACTAAAGGTAATTCAATCATCATTGCTAACCCTAAAGCTTCACCTTTTAAAGCAAGTCCGGGTCCTGATGTAGTAGTGATCGCTAAGTCACCTGCAAAAGAAGCTCCAATTGCAGAAGAAATTCCGGCAATTTCATCTTCAGCCTGAAAAGCTTTCACGCCAAAGTGTTTATGCTTTACTAATTCGTGTAAAATATCTGTTGCAGGTGTAATTGGATAAGAACCTAAAAATAATTCAAATCCAGATTTTTCCGCAGCTGCAAGAAAACCCCATGCTGTAGCTGTATTCCCCATGATAATTCGATAAGTACCAGGCTTCATCTGTGCTGGAGCAATCGAATAAGCATTAGGAATTAACTCTAGGGTTTCAGCAAAATAAAAACCTGCATGTAACACCTTTGTATTTGCTTCAACTAAATGTGGTTTAGATTTAAATTTCTTATTAAAAAAATCTGTCGTATGAGCTACCGAACGATCATACATCCAATACACCATTCCCAAAGCAAACATATTTTTACTTCGTGTAATACTTTTATTATCTAAGCCTTCTACATTTTTCAATGCTTCTTTTGTTAAAGAAGTCATTGATACTTCAATAACACGATAATTCTCTAAACTATGATCTTCTAAAGGGTTCGATTCATATTTAGCTTTTTCAAGATTTTTTTTTGTAAATGAATCTGTATCAACTATAATTGTGTGCCCAGGTTTTACAGCAAATAAATTTGTTTTTAAACCTGCTGGATTCATGGCAACAAGCAAATCGACATCATCTCCTGGAGTACTAATTTCAACACTTCCTATATGAACTTGAAATCCAGAAACTCCATATAAACTTCCTTGAGGAGCTCTAATTTCTGAAGGATAATTAGGGAAGGTAGCAACATCATTTCCAAACATTGCTGAAGTATCAGAAAACTGAGTTCCAGTTAACTGCATACCATCACCTGAATCACCTACAAATCTTATTACAACGGCATCTAACACTTTTGGTTTTTGACCGATTTTTTCTGTAGTTATATTCTCTGTAGACATAAAAGATATTTTAGTATATCAAAAATAGATTAAAAAAACTGATAATTTAACTTTCAAATATAATTTCACATTTTAATTATAAATATGACTAATATCATTTATAATATTACTAATCAATTATAATTTTACATACAGAAATCACACATAAAAATATAATTATGGCTATTATCATAACTGACGAATGTATTAATTGCGATGCTTGTGTTGCTGAATGCCCTAACAATGCAATTTACGAACCAGATCAAGAGTGGACTTTTGCTGAAGAAACTTCTTTAGAAGGTATGATTACAACACCTTCAGGTACTGAAGTTGATGCTGATGAAGAAAACGAACCTGTTTCTGAAGAATTTTATTTTATAGTTCCTGATAAATGTACAGAATGTAAAGGTTTTCATGATGAACCACAATGTGCTTCTGTTTGCCCAGTAGACTGTTGTATTCCTGATGAAAATCATGAAGAATCTGAAGAACAATTATTAAGTAAAAAAGCTTGGTTGCATGACGAATAAACTATTTTCTATAAATAGAATAATTGTCAATTATAATCATAAAAAATCCTATTACCAGCAGTAATTTGTAGATACAAATTTTAGCATATTTGAACATATATATTTACAAATTAACTCTTGTTGATTAAATATATACATGATGAAAAAAGTATGCCCAAAACTAATCTGCGACGCCAATGAGGCAGTTGCAAGAATTGCACATAAAACAAATGAAGTTTGTGCTATATACCCTATCACTCCAGCTTCTCCTATGGGAGAACATGTAGATGTTTATAGTTCAAATGGTGAAGAAAATATTTGGAAAAACATCCCTAGAATTGTTGAAATGCAAAGTGAAGGAGGCGCTGCTGGCGCTGTACATGGATCCTTACAAGCAGGTGCATTAACTACTACTTTTACAGCATCACAGGGATTATTACTTATGATTCCTAATATGTATAAGATTGCTGGAGAATTACTACCTACCGTAATTCATGTAGCTGCTAGAACAGTTGCTACTCATGCTCTATCCATTTTTGGTGATCATTCAGATGTAATGGCAACCCGTCAAACTGGATTTTCTATGCTATTTGGTGGTTCGGTTCAAGAAGCCATGGATTTTGCTTTAATCTCTCAAGTTGCAACACTTAGAACAAGAGTTCCGTTTTTAAATATATTTGACGGATTTAGAACATCACATGAGATCTCTAAAATAGATGAGATTTCTGATGAGACTATAAAAGCAATGATGCCTGAAGATGAAATTATGGCTCATAAAAATAGATCTCTAGATCCTGATCAACCAGTTATTCGAGGAACTTCTCAAAACCCAGATGTATTCTTCCAATCTAGAGAAGCTGCTAATTTATATTATGACAAAGTTCCTGAAGCTGTTCAATCAGTTATGGATGAATTCTATGAGCATACTGGTCGTAGATATAGCTTATTTCATTATGTAGGCCACCCAAAAGCAAAAAAAGTAATCATCATCATGGGTTCTGGTGAAGGAGCTGTTAGAGAAACAGTTAATGAAATGGTCTCAAATGGAACTAAAGTTGGAGCTTTATTTGTATGTCTTTACAGACCATTTTCAGTAAAACATTTCATAAAAGAATTACCTAAATCTGTAGAAAAAATTGCTGTATTAGATAGAACTAAAGAACCTGGAAGTACTGGTGAACCTTTATACCAAGATGTTTTAACTGCTTTTGTAGAAAGTAAAAAAAAGATGCCGAAAATTGTAGGAGGACGCTACGGATTATCATCCAAAGAATTTACACCTTCAATGGTAAAAGGAATTTTCAATGAATTAAAAAAAGAAAATCCTAAAAACCATTTTACAGTAGGTATAAACGACGATGTTTCTTTTACAAGTTTGGCTATTGATCATAACTTTAAAATTAAACCTACGACGTTTAATTGCATGTTTTATGGTCTTGGATCTGATGGTACCGTAGGTGCTAATAAAAATTCTATTAAAATTATTGGAGAAACAACCGATAATTATGTGCAAGGTTATTTTGTGTATGATTCTAAAAAAGCAGGCGCACAAACTATTTCACATTTACGTTTTGGTCCAGATCATATCTATTCTTCTTATTTAATTGATAAAGCTGATTTTGTTGCCAGTCATCAATTCAATTTTATTGAAAAATATAATATGGTTTCAGATTTAAAAAAAGGAGGAACTTTCCTTTTAAATTCTCCATATACTAAAGATGAAATTTGGGATCAATTACCAAAAACTATTCAGAATGAAATTATTTCAAAAGAAATAAATTTTTATATCATTGATGCTTCTAAAGTAGCTCGTGAATCTAATTTAGGAAAACGTACAAACACCGTTTTACAGACCTGTTTCTTTGCAATTTCTGGGATATTACCTAAAGAAGAAGCCATTCAAAAAATTAAAGATGCTATTGTAAAATCTTATTCTCATAAAGGAGATAAAATTGTACAAATGAATTTTAATGCAGTAGATAATTCGCTTGCTAACTTACAGAAAGTAGATTATCCTTCTGAAAGTACAAGTGAAAAACAATTACAATCTGCCATGACGAATGCTCCAAACGGATTTGTAAAAGAAGTACTTGAAAAAATTCTTGGAGGATTTGGAGATGAATTACCCGTTAGTGCTTTTCCTGTAGATGGTACATTCCCTACTGGAACCACTCAATATGAAAAAAGTGGAATTGCTGATATAATTCCGATTTGGGATGACGAAAATTTATGTACACAATGTAATAAGTGTGTAGCTATTTGTCCTCATGCAGCTATTAGAGCGAAAGTGGTTCCTAATGATGAATTAAATGAACTACCGAGTAATTTAAAAACTGTTCCAGCTAAGGGAAGGCCTTTTGATAAAAACACCGAATCTTATATTTTACAAGTTTCTCCTGAAGATTGTACAGGATGTGATTTATGTGTGGCGGTTTGTCCAGCTGAAAGCAAAGAAATCGAAAATTTCAAAGCAATAAACATGAGACAGAAAATGGATCATGATGTTGTTGAAAATATTAATTGGGATTATTTTGTAAACCTTCCTGATTATGATCGAACTGAATTACAAATTACCAATGTTAAAGGATCTCAGTTTTTAGAACCTTTATTTGAATTTTCTGGTGCTTGTTCTGGTTGTGGTGAAACGCCTTATATTAAACTACTAACTCAATTATATGGAGATAGTATTCTAATTGCCAATGCGACAGGTTGCTCTTCTATTTATGGAGGAAACTTACCAACTACTCCTTATAAAACAAATGCAGCAGGAAGAGGTCCAG
The DNA here is from genome assembly GCA_019090365.1 of Flavobacteriaceae bacterium. Taxonomy (GTDB): domain Bacteria; phylum Bacteroidota; class Bacteroidia; order Flavobacteriales; family Flavobacteriaceae; genus Marifrigoribacter. The sequence goes on along the minus strand of JAHRWC010000279.1, from coordinate 4,066 downwards.
CTTGGGCTAACTCACTTTTTGAAGACAATGCAGAATTTGGATTAGGAATGAAATTAGCTTTAACTAAGAAGCAAGAGATTGCTGTTAATCTATTAAAATCTTTAGAGTTTTTAGTTGGAAGTGAAATAGTTGATTCTATATTAAGAAACCCAGAAATAACAGAAACTCAAAAGGCTAAAAAGCTTGAGGATATAGATAAACTTAAAAAGACATTAAAAACAATCGATAATGATGAAGATGCTGTTAAACTAAATCAATTAACTGGCTATCTGCGTAAAAAAGCTGTCTGGATTTTAGGTGGTGATGGTTGGGCTTATGATATTGGTTATGGAGGTGTAGATCATGTATTAGCTTCTGGAGAAGATATTAATATCATGGTGTTAGATACTGAAGTATATTCAAATACTGGAGGTCAAACCTCTAAAGCAACTCCATTAGCAGCAAGTGCAAAATTTTCGGTTTCTGGAAAAAGAACAAGTAAAAAAAGTTTAGCACTTCAAGCTGTCTCTTATGAAAATGTATATGTTGCACAAATTGCAATGGGTGCAAAAGATTTACAGTCTTTAAAAGCTATTGAAGAAGCTGCAGCTTATCCAGGGCCTTCAATAATTATAGCTTATTCACATTGTGGAGAACATGGTTACGATTTAAAAGATGGTGCGTCTCAACAAGTAAAAGCTGTTGAAACTGGTTATTGGCCTCTATTTAGATTTAACCCTTCAAAACCAAAAGGGAAACGATTTAAATTAGATTCTAAAGAACCTAATAAACCTCTTAGTGACTTTATGTACAATGAAACTCGATTTACGAGAGTTGTAAAAGAAAATGCTGAATTAGGAGCAAAATTATTAAAACAAGCTCAAGAGGAAGTTGAAACCAAATGGGAACGATTAGAACTTTTTAGAAACATGTAAACCTTATTTATTATGAAAATTACAGCAAATACATATTATAATCAAGCTAGTCAGAAGTTAAAAGAAGCTAATGACGAATATAATAGACCTGAAGAAGATATTGTATCATATGGTGTTTGCAAGAATTCGCAATTTGCAATTGAAAACTTTCTAAAAGGCTATTTGATGGAACATGAAATTGATCCAGAACCATTTGATACGATCAATAGTTTGTATGCTCAATGTAAACTACTTAATTCTAGGTTTGAAGAAATAGATTTAACTGAATTTGGCTGTGATTCTAATACTTTTGACTCTAACCATTGTAATGAAAAGGAAATTGAGAAAGTGAACAATTGCTATGAAGCAGCAGATAAATTAGATACTTTTTTAAGGCGAGAAAAAATAATTTAAAAATTATTCAGGGTACTCAATTCGTAAGTGATAAATATTATTCAACTTCTTTTTGAGTACCTTTTTTATACGCTGAATTTCTTTAAAAGTAATATTTGCATTTAAAAACTGTCCTTGTTCCATTTGTCCATCGATAATCTTTTCTACAAATGAATCTATTTTAGAAGATGTAGGTTCTTTTAAACTCTTACTTGCCGCCTCAACACTATCAGCCATCATTAATATAGCTGTCTCTTTTGAAAAAGGCTTTGGTCCTGGATATCTAAAATCTTCTTCATTTGCAACTCCATTATTATCTAATTCTTTCTTATAGAAATAATAAACAAGGCTGGTTCCATGATGAGTTCGTATAAAATCAATTAAACGATCTGGAAGTTTGTTTTTTCGTGCAATTTCAATTCCGTTTAATACATGATCTATAATAATTCTAGCGCTTTCTTTAGGCTCTAACTCATCATGTGAGTTGATTGAACTCATCTGATTTTCAGTAAAATAAGTTGGATTTTTCATTTTACCAATATCATGGTATAAAGCTCCTACCCTAACTAGCATAGCATTTGCACCAATTTCATTTGCAGCAGCTTCAGAAAGATTTGCCACATTTAAAGAATGATGAAACGTTCCAGGCGCCACATTAGAAAGCTCTTTTAAGAGTTTCGAATTGGTATCACTTAACTCTAATAAAGAAACATCTGAAACTAAGCCAAACAGTTTTTCATAAGCATACACCAATGGAAAAGCAAATAGAGTTACTAACCCACATAAAATAAAATAAGCGAAGTTTTTCCATTCTATTAATTCAATATTACCTTCATGGATAATAAAAAATGCAAAATATCCAATGATATAAACTAAGGTTATTTGCCCTACGGAAATAAATAAATTAGCTCTTTTATATAATTCAGAAATAGTCAAAATAGTTACAATCCCTGCAATGATTTGAAGAAATAGAAACTCAAAACTATTGGGTACGGTAAAACCTAAAAGTAATATAGTTAACACATGAACAAAAAGCCCTAAACGTGCATCAAAGAAGGTTTTTAAGACTAATGGCAGAATACATAAAGGAACGATGTACACAAAATTTGCATCAAATTTTACAACAATAGTTGTTATAAAAATCATTAAAATAATGTTGAAAAATATAAAAGTAACCTTTGTATTATTCTCGTATATCTCTGCTCTGTACTTTTTCAGAAATAAAAATAACATTAAAAATACTAGCGATATTAATACTGAATATCCTAGAATCAACCAATAGTAATTCGATTTACTCCAAACTTGCGATTCATATTCTCCTTTAAGTGAGTTTAATATTTGAAACTTATCTCCTTCAACTACTTCTCCTTTAGCTATAATCCTTCCTCCCTTTTCTATTAAACCACGATTAGGATTAATCGCTTTTATCTTCGCTTCAACCTCATTATCAGTAGATTCAGAATCTAAAGAAATATTAGGGACAATAATTTTAGAAAATATTTCATTGAAAAAAGATTCCATATTTTGCATGGACTCCTTATTTATTTCAGAAATAATTTTATTCTCTACATCTTTAAACTCAAGTAAACTTTGGTAGGTTACTTCTTCTATTTCATTCCCTTTTTTAAGGTAAACAAGCTTATCTTTTGAAAAGCTATGGATTTCTTCCTTTAGTCCGTTTTTATAAATTGAATTAAGTATTGTATTTCCTACACTTTCAACATTTTGCTTTGAAAATGAATAGAGACTATCTGTATAAGCCGTTTCCATTACATCTGAAAATCTCGACTTAACTTTATCTACAATTTCAGTGTCATATTCAAAATAAGGAATTGCTTTTTCCTTTATCGCTTCTGTTTCCTTCTCTAATGTTTCTTTATCCTTTTTTATTGTGAAACTAAAAGGTGCATACAAATTTTCATATTGCCAAGGTTTTCCTTTCTGAAAGTTATACTTAAACTGACCTCCTTTTGGTAACAAATAAATTGTTAATAATGTGGCCAGTACAAATAACAAAACCTTATAAATAAGGGATTGATTTTTACCGAAAAAAGAAAAGTATGTCTTCATAAATGTTTTTACGAAAAGTAAAGGTAAACATACCGATTGATTTATCCCAAGACCTTTCAAATTTGTTAATAATACATCCCGAATATAAGATTGATAGTTTAGTATTAAATGCGTAAATTCGCAATCGATTTTATAATGTATTTAAAAGGCATTATTTATTTAATAATTATAATTAAATCTAATGAGTAAAGAAGTTGTCATTGTATCTGCAGTAAGAACTCCAATAGGAAGTTTTATGGGAAGTTTATCTTCATTAACAGCAACCCAATTAGGATCTGCTGCTATTAAAGGAGCTTTAGAAAAAATTAATTTAGACCCTACTCTTGTAGAAGAAGTGTATATGGGTAATGTAGTACAAGCTGGTGTTGGACAAGCACCTGCTAGACAAGCTGCCATTCATGCAGGAATACCTAATGATGTACCTTGTACAACAGTAAATAAAGTATGTGCTTCAGGTATGAAAGCAGTAATGAATGCTGCTCAAACGATTGCACTTGGTGATGCAGATGTTATTGTTGCAGGAGGAATGGAGAGTATGAGTAATATTCCTCATTATGTTCATATGCGTAACGGACATAAATTTGGACCGAAATCTATGGAGGACGGAATGCAAAAAGATGGTTTAGTTGATGCTTATGATAAAAATGCAATGGGTGTTTGCGCTGAGAAATGTGCTACAGAAAAAAATATCTCTAGAGAAGAGCAAGATG
>JAHRWC010000278.1 GCA_019090365.1 Flavobacteriaceae bacterium | reverse complement strand
GATAAAATTAAGTTTTCTGAAGCGTTTCAGGTTTTTAAAACTCTATTAATCTACTTAGAGAAAGAGAACATAAAAACATGTCAATTAAAATTATTGCCAGAGATATATACCTCGTTACCCAATAATGAAATTTCTTATCTATTATTTAAGGTAAATGCAGCTTTATTAAGAAAGGATCTAACCTCTGTTATTGACTATACAAATCAATTAAGTATAGATTCTTCTAACCGAAAAAGAGGTATAAAAAAGGGGATTAAAAATGGATTAGAAGTAAAAGAAGAATCAGATTTGTCTTCTTTTTGGAATGAAATATTGATTCCAAATTTAAAATTTACACACGATACAAAACCAGTTCATTCAGCGGAAGAAATAATGAAGCTGAAAGAGAAGTTTCCAAATAACATAAAACAGTTTAATGTATATTATAATGATACTTTAGTAGGTGGGACAACTATTTTTGAATCAAATAATGTAGCACACGCACAATATATTTCAGCTAATACAGATAAGCAAAAACTTGGCACTTTAGACTTTTTATTTAATTATTTGATAAATGAAAAATTTAAGAATAAATCATTTTTTGACTTTGGAATTTCAAATGAAAATCAAGGTCAGCAGATTAATGAAGGTTTGTTAGCTTGGAAAGAAAGTTTTGGAGCTCGTAGTATAGTTCATGAGTTTTATGAAATTGAAACGAAAAATCATCATCTTTTAAATGACTTGTATTTATGATTCCATTTTTAAATTTACAGGCATATAATCAACGATTTGAAAATGATTTTAAAGAAAAGTTTAATTCATTTCTAGCATCGGGTTATTATATTTTAGGAAACGAAGTAAAAGCTTTTGAAACAGAGTTTGCTGCGTTCTGTGGAACAAAACACTGTATTGGAGTTGGGAATGGTTTAGACGCATTGCGCTTAATAATTGAAGGGTATAAATTACTTGGTAAATTATCTAATGGAGATGAAATTTTAGTTGCTTCAAACACTTACATTGCTACTATCATAGCAATTAAGCAAGCAGGTTTACAACCTGTTTTAGTTGAGGCTGATGAAACTACCTATAATTTTAGTTTTAAGAAGATTCAGTCACAAATTACAACTAAGACAAAAGCTATAATGCCTGTTCATTTATATGGAGAAATTTCTCCAATGGATGAAGTGTTGGAAATTGCAAATCAACATCAACTATTAGTCATTGAAGATGCAGCTCAAGTACATGGTGCTAAAGATAATGATGGAAATAGAGCTGGTAATTTAGGAGATGCTGCAGGATTTAGCTTTTACCCAACTAAAAACTTAGGAGCTTTAGGAGATGGAGGTGCTATCACTACAAATGATTCAGATTTAGCTGAAATAGTTAAAAAGCTTCGTAATTATGGGACTTCTTCAAAATATGTAAATGATGAAATAGGTTTTAATTCTAGGTTGGATGAAATTCAGGCTTCCTTTTTAAGATGTAAACTTCCTTATTTAGATGAAGATAATTTAAAGCGAAGAAACATTGCTCAGAGATATGTTTCAGAAATAAAAAATAAAAAAATCATTCTGCCCACATTTGAAGGTGAATCTCATGTGTTTCATTTGTTTGTAGTTCGAGTTGAAAATAGAAATCATTTTGAAACCTATCTTACAAAAAATGAAATAGGGTTTTTAATTCATTATCCAATTGCTTTACATCATCAAAAGGCATTAAAAGAATTTAAAGATTTAAGTTTTCCTGTTTCAGAAATGATCCATCAACAAGTGATAAGCTTGCCGATGAGCCCTGTAATGAAAGACATTGAAGTTGATAAAGTAATTTCAGTATTAAATGCATATTAATTGAAAGTACCAAATTTTATAAAACAAAACTTATTATTAAAGATGACTTCATTAAATGCAGTCGTTATTAGTATTAGGTTGGTCGTTTCATTATTTATTCAGCGATTATTAGCCGAATTAGTTGGTGAAGCAGGTGTCTATAAAATTGGGCAATTACGTAGTTTAACACAGTTGCTTACCTCATTTACATCTTTGGGTGTATTTAATGGGATTGTAAAATATGTTTCTGAACATAAAGAAGACAAAGAGCAGTTGCAAAAATTATTCTCTACAACTTTTGTATTTGCCGTCATTGGAACCTCCATTACTGGAACTATATTGTTTTTTTGTTCTAACTTATTAAGTCAATATTTATTTGGTTCAGAATCATTTTCATATTTAATTAAATTACTAGCCATAATAGTCCCTTTTATTGCTGTTCAAAGAGTGTTTAATGGAGTTGTAAATGGACTTTCAAAATACAAGCAATTTGCAAAAATTGAATTATTAAGTTATTTAATTAGTGCTGCGCTAACCATCCTTTTTTTATTTAAATATAATATTGACGGTGCTTTGGTATCAATTGCAATAGCTCCATTTATTCAGGTATCAGTAATGCTTTTTATTTTCGTAAAAGTATTGAAGGAATACGTTCAGTTTTCAAAATTATCATTTAAAATACCTCTTGCTAAAAGTTTATTAGCATTTTCATTAATGTCTTTTGTTTCAACAGTATTACTAAGCTATATTGAAATTGATATCCGTTCAATGTTGGCTAAAAATTTAACTGAAGATGATGCAGGAATTTGGACAGCGATGACTTTTATTTCTAAGAATTATATGGTTTTTTCTGGCTCTATTTTCACTTTATATGTAATTCCAAAATTTGCTGGAATCTATACAAAAAAAGACTTTAAGTTCGAATTAGTTACAATATATAAAACGTTACTTCCCATATTTGGAGTAGGGATGTTATTGGTCTATTTATTTAGAGATCTTGTCATTGAAATTATTTACCCGGGTTTTGTTGGAATGTCATCGTTGTTTAAATGGCAATTGTTAGGAGATTTTGTTCGTTTGGCTTCTCTGGTTTTAGCGCATCAATTCTTAGCTAAGAAAATGGTGAGAAATTTCATTTTTTCTGAAGTGTTGTCTCTAGCTCTATTTTATGGTTTAGCCTATTATTTATCTGCAGATTACGGGGTAGAAGGTGTAGTTATGGCGCATTTTATTCGCTATGTTATCTACTTTTTTGTAGTGTTCTTTTTAGTGTTTAGGTATTTTAAAAAGAATAAAGAACACATAAAAGCTTAAGCTTTACTCCAGTATTCAATATATTTTAAAGCAATTTTTTTATAGTCATGTTCTTCTTCAATAAATTGACGTGCATTGGTTCCAATTTCATTTAATTTTTGAGGATGGAGTATAAATTCTTCTAATTGAGCAACTATGTGGTCTACATCTGGAACTGCGTTAATCGCTACTTTTTTATCTAATTGATAAAATGTTTCAAACTCTTTTTCAGCACCTGTAAAAACTACTTTTCCTTTAGCCATTGCTTCAAGTGCATTATATCCTTGATCATAACTTAAAACCTGATCCAATAAAATATGGGCCTTATTGTATTTAGTTATGTATTCTTTATAGGGTAGATTTTCAACGATTTCTACTTCAATTTTATCAGCATATTTTATTTTAATTTTATCAAGTGCTTCTTTAAAATACCGAATCCCTTTGGTGTGTGAATTCCCTTTATTTATTCCTATGAATATATTGATTTTCTTTCCAATAGGATTGTCAATAATTGGGAGAATGTCAATATTAATTGGATTAGGAATCAATCCCAAATATTTCTGATGTCCTTTTAAAGGTAGGTGATAATCCATATCTGATGCAATAACACCATCTACAGTTGAAAACATATAATCATGTAACTCTTTATAGGGTTGAGTCGTATACCTTAAAGGAAATTTGTATTTCTCTTTCGGAATTGAATGGTCTTTATATCCTTCAAAAATAGAATATCTTAAATGATCATTCATAGCGTAATTAACACTACTATAATCTGTTCCGCAGGATAACAAAAAAAGTTTTTCGTTATTATTTTTTAAGTAAGAAATAATTTCTTTCTCGACGGAAGGAATAACCCCGAATGAGTTTTCGTTTATAAATTGAACAACATCAAAACCTTTAAGTGATGCTTTATGTTT
>JAHRWC010000277.1 GCA_019090365.1 Flavobacteriaceae bacterium | reverse complement strand
TTATTAAATAAAGAAAGCCCATTTATGAAACATCATAAATGGGCTTTTTTATAGTTGATTGGTTTAGTCTTTAAGCGTCACTATTTAATTTTTTGGTAAAGTAGAAACCAGAAAATAATCCTACTCCCGCCATTAAAAATATTGTCCCTGGATAAGCTACTTCTTCATCCATATGAAGTACTTGGCTTAAAATTGCAGCAATGAAAATTCCTATTCCTATTCCCATTAATAATAAAGCAAGGTTGATAATAATTACTTTCCACATTGGCGTTACCTTACGGTCTTTTCCGTAGAAAATTGAAGCATCAGCTCCTTTTTCAATTAAAGCTAGTCTTTCTTTGTTTCTTGCTGAAATAAATAAGTAAAAAATACCGAAGATTACTCCGAATATAATTGGTATGATAATAATTTCTGGTCCCATAATAATTCGTTTTTAGTTTTTGATTTATGTTTGATTTCTATTAAGACGAAAGAAGTTTTCATCTGGTTACAGATTTATTTAATTATTTTTATTTAATAATAAGTGTAACCTATTTTATAATACTGTCGTCTTATAACAAATGCATCAACACACTGACCAATTTTATATCGATAAGATACTGCAAGGCGATACCCAAGCTTTCTCAGTATTGGTAGAACGATACCAAACGTATGTATATACGATTGTGCTGCGTATGGTGCGTGTAAAAGAAGAAGCCGAAGAGATTGCTCAGGATACTTTTATTAAGGCGTATCAGTCCATTGGAAGTTTTAGAGGAGAATCTAAGTTTTCATCTTGGTTATATAGTATTGCCTATAGAAAAGCATTGGATAGTATTCGAAAAAATAAAAAATATAAGGCAGTCGAATTAAATGAAGAGATTACAGAAGGATCTATCGAGACAATTGAAAATGCATTGTCTTATATGGAAGATAAAGAACGATCAAAAGTAATACAAGAATGTGTTTTACAATTGCCAGAAGTAGAAGCTGGATTAATAACATTGTATTATTTTGAAGAAAAATCAGTGAAAGAAATTGCAGTTATTACAAAACTGAAAGAAGATAATATTAAGGTAAAATTATACCGAAGTAGAAAAAAAATGTTTACATTACTTCAGAATTATGAAGTTTTTAAAATATCATAATACCATGGAAAAACCATTTAATAACATAGAAGATAGTCTTTACTCTTTAGGAGAAAATGCAGGGATTAAACAACCTTCACCAAATTTTCTGTCTAATGTAATGGAAGCCGTTTCTAAACAATCTGTTGAACAAAAAGAATATCAACCTCTTATCTCTAAAAAGGTCTGGTATACTTTAGCAGCAGCTATAGTTATTGGAATTGTATTAATAAATATTTTCCCTTCAGATTCAACAGGATTTCTAGCACAATATTCATTTACGGATTATTTAAACTTTAATTTTAGTTTACCTGAATTTAAAGTTTCAAAAACGATGATATATGCGATTGGATTTTTAAGTTTATTTCTTTTACAAATTCCTTTTATTAAGTATTATCACAATAAAAACTATTCGTAATTAATCTATCGTTACTCGAATCCCTTCACTATGACTACTAAATTCTGGAGCATACATACTTTGTATAGTTGTGATTCCATTACTGAAATCTCCAGCATTATTCACTCGTACATCATACTCAAAAACATAAATTCCTTTCGGTAGATAGTCAAAAAAGAAATTGGTAGAAGCATCTTTTGTGCTTCCATAATAACCCAATCCATCTTGCCATTTGTATTTTGAAATTACATTGATAGGTTCAAAACCTGCTGCACGCATGTCTTTCATATGAACAAATTCCATGGCACGATCTGAAGTTAACTCAATTCGAACTCTAACTAAGTCACCAATGTTTAATTCAGTTTTATCAGTAATTTCTGAAATTTCTTCTCCTACATCCGTATTCTTTTTTAAGAATAATTTCTTCTTTAAAGTCAAAGGTGTTTCAGCAGAAGTAATCTTATCTAAATCTTCAAAATATTGCCAGTACATAGCGCCCCAAGCAATTCCATCTCCTTTTTTAGTTATTTGTACCTCTGCCATTTCAGAAGTAACTTCTTTATTCTTCCACGAAGTTTTATAATATCCTGTGCCTGCTTCCACTTTTACATCTTCTAATTTTGAAGGCTCAATGGCTTTATTTCCAATAATTACATCGACCATTTCAGTAACAGAAAGCCAATCACTTCCTTGTAATAAAAGTGCATAAACAGCTTCAGTAGTTGATTTAGTAGTCTTCCACTGATTGGTTTGTTTGTTCTTTAATAACCAAATTTTTAAGTTATCTATGGTTTCAGTATCGTTATTTATTTCTGAAAAAGCTTCAATCAACAAAGCTTGCGTTTCAATAGGAGCTTGATACCAAAACCAAGAATTTGTATTCTCTTTCCAATACATACCTAATTCATCTGAAGTGATACTGTTTTCTTTTAATGAACGTACTATTTTATCAGCTACTTTTTCTTCCTGATTTCTATGCATAACTAAAGACATTAAGCCTTTAGCATATAAAGATCTTGAAAGCCAATACTTTTCAATTTGGGTAAAATAATAGCCCTGAATCTTTTCAACTTCTTTAGAAACTTTTATATCTGAAAAGAAACTACGCATATACAAATAATGAAGCTGTGTATAACTTAAATGATCTTTATTTAAATCAACATCATTACTATATTTCTTCAAGTTTTTATACTCTTTTACAAATTCAGCATCTAAGTATTGTACTGCTTTATGAATCATTTTACTGTTTTCTTCGGAAGAAGCAACATTTAGTTGTTTTAAATGACCAAAACCTGTAATGATATGCTGCGTAATATATCTGCTTTCACGACCTCCGTTAAACCAAGGCCAAGCACCACTTGATAATTGATTTTGTGTTAATTTTCGTTGTGCATTTGATAACTCATTATTCATCTTATTTAAATCGAATAATAATGCAATACGTTTTTTTTGTTCACTTTCACTTTGTGCATCACGTAACCAAGGTGTTTCTTGAATTAATAATGATTTCAATTCTTGGTTTTTCTCTAGATTACTTTCTAAAGCATCTGTATTTTTCCATTGATTAAAAACTTCCTGTATTCTAGGATTCGAATTTGCAATATGACTTGCTAAAGCATTGGCATAATACCTCGAGAATGTTTGTTCGTTACAGTCGTAAGGATATTCCATTAAATAAGGTAACGCCTGTACGGCGTACCACGCAGGATTAGAAGTCATTTCTAATGTCAGCTTATGATGTTTCAGTGTTGTTGAAGTATTTGTTTTAAGCTTATCAAGAACAAAGGTCTTACTTTCGTTGCTTCTAATCCACATTGGTAGAGTTTCAGTCACTAACATTCTATTGGTAAGCACAGGGAGTACATTTTGCTCACCATCGCTAAAATCGCCTGATTTAGCTAAAATTTTATATTGAACGGCTTGTACTTCGCTAGGTATTGTGAGTTTCCATGAAACTTGAGTATTCCCTTTTGCGTCTACGGTGAAATTCTTTGTAATAAGCGAAGGCACAGCATCATAGTTCTGATTGCGTTGACTTAGAAGATATTCAGTAATATCATTTCCAGAGATAGGATCAGTTAAAATTAATCGTGCTTGTCCGGATAATTTGTTTTCAGTGAGGTTTGCAATTTTTGTACTGATATAAAGTTGGTCACCTTCTCGTAGAAAACGAGGTGCATTTGGAATCACCATTAACTCCTTTTGAGTTACAGTTTCGAATTGAGCGACGGCATGGTCTAAGGTTTTAG
>JAHRWC010000276.1 GCA_019090365.1 Flavobacteriaceae bacterium | reverse complement strand
TGGAATATATCCATTTAAAATTTATATTTGAGGATGGATGTAAAAATACCTATAGAAGCAAAGCGATTTAAAAAAGTAAGAGAAGACCTTCAATTTACGCAGCAAGCTTTTGCTGAAGTTCTTTCTATCAAAGGGAGTACAATTGATATTGAAAGGGGTAAAACAAAACTTACAGGTAAAGTCGTGATGAACTTACTTCATTTGTTTCAAATTAATCCATTATGGTTATATGGTGAAAGTTATCAAAAAATTATCTCCTTAAATAATGAAGATCTAGCACCAAAAGTATTGGTAACCACACCAGAAAATGATGATGCAATTGTACTTGTTAATCAAAAAGCTGCGGCAGGATACCCAAATAATATTCAAGATGTAGATTGGTATCAATCACTTCCAGTTTTTAATATTCCTTTGCCTCAATATAAAAATGCAACCTATAGAGGGTTTCAAGTTGAAGGTGATAGTATGCTGCCTAATATACAGCCTAGAGATTGGGTGTTAGGTAGATCCGTTTCTAGTATTTCAGAAGCATCTGATAGTAAAATTTATATTATAGTATTAAAGGATTCAGTTTTGGTTAAAAAACTTCAAAAACTAAAAGATGCATCAAAAATTCGATTAGTTTCATTTAATGAAAACTATTTACCAATTGATGTCGAAATAAAAGAAATACAAGAACTATGGATGGTAAATAGTAAGTTGACTTTTGGACTTGAGGACGCTTCAAATAATCATGGTTTGTTAAAACAATTACAACAATCTATGAATGAATTAAAAGGCCAGATTCACAATTTGAAACCAGATTAATTCTTTTCTTATTTTAATTTTTTAATATAATTCATAGTTTTTTCTGTTGCACCAATGTTAGATTCAACATAGTCTTTAGCAATAGTTCCAGTGGTTTTTCTAAACTCATTGTTTTTTATAAGTTTTGAAAGTATTTTATTACACTCAGATTCATTTTTTACAGAATACAAGCCGTTCATTTTTTGAAGTTCGATAGCTTCAGGGAAATTTTCAAAATGTTTACCAATTACTATTGGAATTCCAAAAGTAGCTGCTTCTAAAATGTTATGTAACCCAGTTTTGCCCATTGCTCCTCCTATATATGCAATATCAGCATAATTATAAATTTTAGTTAGAATACCAATTGTATCAATGAAAAAGACTGAATATTGAGATACATCTTTTTCTTCTTTTTCAGAAAATAACACACTCTGTTTAATGATCTTATTTCTGAAACTTTCAATTTTTGCTGCATTAATATTATGTGGAGCGATAATTATTTTTATTGAGTCATTCGATTGATTAATAAAATTCAATAATACTTCATCATCTTCAGGCCAAGTGCTGCCACAAACCAAACAAAGAGAATCTTGTTTAAACGTTTCTATAAAATCAAGTTGATTTTCCTGTCTTAATTGTTGATGAACTCGATCAAAACGAGTGTCTCCACTTACCGTAACATTTTTTAGATTAATTGAATCAAGTAATGTTTTTGAAGTTTCATCCTGAACAAAAAAATGATGAAATGTTTGTAAACCCTTTCTCATAAAACTACCATACCATTTAAAAAATAATTGATTAGGTCTAAAAATACCTGAAATTAATAATGTTGGAATGTTGTTTTTCTTTAACTGAAAAAGATAATTTGGCCAAAATTCATATTTAACAAATAATGCAATTGAAGGATTTACGATTTCAATAAACTTTCTTGCATTATGTATTGTGTCAACAGGAAGATATGTTACATAATCGGCTAAAGGTGTATTCTTTTTTATTTCAAATCCTGAAGGAGAAAAGAATGTGATTATAATTTTATGATTAGGAAATAAGGTTTTCACTTCCTCTATGATTGGTTTTCCTTGTTCAAATTCACCTAAAGAAGCGCAATGAAACCAAATTGTTTTATCATTTTTTGATAATGAGGAAAGAGTTTTAAATACATCTTTTCTTCCTGAAACAAAAAGTTTCATTTTTTTATTAAAAAACTGAGAACACCATATAATAAAGGTGCTAACATGAGTTAAAAGATTATAAATTAAACGCATTAATATTAAATTAAAGCTAAAATACGCTTCTTTAACGAATTACATTGCTTGCCGATTTCAATTTTCGTAATTTTGAATGCATTTATTTAAATTTATACTGTGAAAAAAATACAAATGGTCGACCTAAAAGGTCAATACCAACAAATAAAACAACGTGTAGATCAATCAATAATGGATGTTATTGAAACAACTGCATTTGTAAACGGTCCTGAAGTACATCAATTTCAAAAAGAATTAGAAGATTATCTAGGAGTAAAACATGTGATTCCCTGTGCAAATGGGACAGATGCTTTGCAAATATCAATGATGGGATTAGGTTTAAAACCTGGCGATGAAGTGATCACAGCAGATTTTACATTTGCTGCCACTGTTGAAGTAATTGCGCTTTTAGGTTTAACACCTGTTCTTGTTGATGTAGATCCTGTATCTTTTAATATTGATGTTGCTGCCATTAAAAAAGCAATTACACCAAAAACAAAGGCTATTGTTCCTGTTCATTTATTTGGCTTAGCTGCCAATATGGATGAAATTATGGAAATTGCAAATGAACATAATTTGTATGTGATAGAAGATAATGCCCAAGGTATAGGTGGAACATACACTTCAAATGATGGAGCAAAGAAGAAAACTGGTGGAATAGGGCATGTTGCTTCTACTTCATTTTTTCCTTCTAAAAATTTAGGATGTTATGGAGATGGAGGTGCAATTTTCACGAATGATGATGATTTAGCTCATACTATTAGAGGAATTGTTAATCACGGAATGTATGTGCGCTATCATCATGATGTAGTTGGTGTAAATTCTAGATTAGATTCTATTCAAGCAG
>JAHRWC010000018.1 GCA_019090365.1 Flavobacteriaceae bacterium | reverse complement strand
GTTATACCTGTATTTTTAACAAAATTACTTTTTATTAATCACGAAGATTTGCATCCTATATTTCGTGAAAGAGAAGGAATGTTAAATAGGTTTAAATACATATTTCCAATAATTTTTAATACTACTTTTATTATTATCGGAACATCAATACGGATGTATGAAGAATGGAATAACAATGAGAAAAAGAATAAAGAAATTGAAACAGTAAAGAATTTATCAATAATTGAAGGGCTAAAAAGCCAAATTAATCCTCACTTCTTATTTAATTCCCTAAATAGTATTTATGCATTGACAACAAAAAAATCTAATAATGCACCTGAAGCTGTAATCACTTTATCTGAGTTAATGCGATATATGCTATATCAAACAAACAATGATTATGTATTGCTCTCTAAAGAACTAGAATATATTAGCAATTATATTAAACTTCAACGACTCAGGATTGCTAGTAATGAAAATGTAACTATAAATATTCATGGATCAATTTCTGATCAAAAGATTAAACCTTTACTCTTAATATCATTCATAGAAAATGCATTTAAATACGGAACTGATTATAAAGGTAATACTGCGGTAAAAATTTGTATAAATGTTAATGAGAATACTTTAATATTTAATTGCGACAATTTAGTAGGGGATATCCAAAAAACTGATGATAATTCTGGAATTGGAATAAAAAATACTAGAAATAGATTAGAATTATTATATCCTGAAAATTATACATTAAAAGTTGAAGAAGAAGATAATATGTTTAAAGTAAATTTAATACTAAAACTTAATTAGATGAAGTGTGTAATTATTGATGATGAACCCTTAGCAATTGAAGTAATTGAAGGATATATTAAACAAATTGGAGGTTTAGATATTGTTGCAAAATGCACCAACCCTTTAGATGCTTTTACAATATTAAATAAGCAACAAATCGATTTGGTATTTTTAGATATAGAAATGCCAAATATTACTGGGATAGATGTAGTTAAAACTATTGAAAATATGCCTCAATTTATATTTACAACTGCATACCCTCAATATGCAATTGATGGATTTAATTTAAATGCTACAGATTATTTAGTAAAACCCATACCATTTCATCGTTTTTTAAAAGCTATCTCAAGAGCAAAAGAAAAACATGAATTGATGAGTGTTAATGAACCTGGAAATTTCACTTCAGCAAATCCAATCCTTGCAGAAGCAAAAGCTCAGGATAAATTTATATTCGTGAAATCTGAATATGAAAATATTAAAATTAACATTGAAGATATTATGTACATTCAGGGTTTAAAAGATTATTTAAAAATTTATATACAAAATTCAAATAAATCAATCTTAACACTTTTAAGCTTTAAAGAAATACTCAATAAACTTCCAAATAATATATTCTTAAGAGTTCACAGATCTTATATCGTAAATGTTTCGGAAATAAGAGTCTTACAAAAAACAAAATTAGTAGTTGGGGATGTTAGAATTCCAATTGGAGAAACCTATAAAACAGATGTTCTAAAACGCCTTGGAGTTTAAATTAATATGTTAATTATAAGAGTTTGTCTATACTTCTTTAGGATTGGTATAAATTCTTTTTTCATGGTGTTATTTCACGTTAATTTTGATAAAAAAATAACATGAGTCTTAAAAAAAACACTCTGATACTATGCATGTTGCTAATTGCTACAGCTTCATTTTCACAAGCATTTATAAAAAAATTAAAAACAACTCCAGCTTCTGAAATTGCTTTAAAATCAACTGAACTAATGAATCAAAAACTTGACTTATCAGTCGAACAAAATGATTTAATTTATTCCATATATGAAGAAAACTGGATTGTAAAAAAGGAGATTCTGGCTAACTCTAGTTTTTTTAGTATAAGAGGTAAGATGAAAGATCAAAATAAAATTCAAAACTCTGCATTTAGAGAAGTATTAACAGAAAAACAATACCTTCTTTACGAAGAACGTGTTTTCAAAGAGATAAAATCAAGCATGAAAACTTGGCTGGAAAATAATTAATTTGGTTGTTATGTTGTTTAAAAAGGGTGGTATTAAGTATCACTCTTTTTTATGATATATTTAATAGTTGCATATGCAACTATTAGAATATTTGTAATACATTTGCACCATGAAAGATAAGAAGAAAGGAAAAATAGATTTTGAAAGTTCTATAGGGCCGTGGTTAGGAAAGACGGTCAAGGTTCTTGATTATTATATTCAAGAAAAGTTAGATGCTAAGGACCTAGATCTTACTAAGGAACAAATGATTGTTCTAAAAAAGTTACATGATAAAGACGGTTTAAATCAAAATGATTTAGCATTTCTAACCCTAAGGAATAAATCTTCTCTTACTCGCTTGCTTACTAAGATGGAGAATAAGAATTACATCATCCGTGTTAAAAGAAAAGAGGACAAGAGGATAAACAATGTGTTTCTTACAGAGAGCGGTAGAGAAGTATTTGTTAAAGTACAGCCAGTTATTAAATCAATGATCGCTCAAATAGAGAAGAATATTTCAGAAGAAGAAAAAGAACAGATGATTAGAATAATAAAAAAAATTCAATCAAATTTTAACACTAATATAGAATC
>JAHRWC010000275.1 GCA_019090365.1 Flavobacteriaceae bacterium | reverse complement strand
TTTTTTAGTATATTTAATATCTCCCTATAATTTTAAAACATGAAACATATCAAGCTTTTATTCATAATTCCTTTCATTACAATTTTTGCTTGTGCTCAAAAAAACAAATCTACAGTAATTGCTGAAGTGTCTACTGTTGTTAACTACAAAACTGAAGTTGTGGTACCAGATTTAAGAATACCCTGGGGATTTGTATTTCTACCTGAAGGCGGCTTTTTAATTACTGAAAAATCCGGTGATTTATTATTAGTAAAGAATGGAATTAAAACAAATATTAAAGGACTTCCTGAAATAAAAGTTATAGGACAAGGTGGATTGTTAGATATAGAATTACATCCCGATTATAGTAAAAACGGTTGGATCTATATTACATATGTAACTAGTGATGGCGAAGGGAAAGGTGGTAATACAGCTTTAATTAGAGCAAAGTTAAACGGTAATCAACTAACAGAAGTAGAGCATTTATATAAAGCAAGTCCAAACTCAAAAGCAGGACAGCATTTTGGTTCTCGTATTGAGTTTGATAATAAGGGATTTTTATATTTTTCAGTAGGAGATCGTGGAGATCGAGATGAGAACCCACAAGATATAACGCGTGATTGCGGAAAAATATACAGATTACATGCAGATGGTAGCATTCCAATAGATAATCCTTTTATTAATACTCCAAATGCTAGAACTGCTATTTTCAGCTATGGACATAGAAATCCGCAAGGCATGATGAAACATCCAGAAACTGGAAAAATATGGATCCATGAACATGGCCCGAAAGGAGGCGATGAAATAAATATTATAGAAAAAGGGAAAAATTTTGGTTGGCCAATAATCAGTTATGGCGTTAATTATTCTGGTACAAGCTTCGCAGAAGATACTGCCTTACCAGGAATGGAACAACCACTATTTTATTGGGTACCATCTATAGCACCTAGTGGAATGGCTTTTATTACTTCTGACAAATATTCAGATTGGAAAGGTAATCTCTTAGTGGGTTCTTTAAAATTTGGGTACCTCGAACGACTCGTTTTAAAGAACGATAAAGTGGTAAAGCGTGATAAGTTACTAGAAGGTATGGGGCGTGTTAGAAATGTAAGACAAGGGCCTGACGGTTATATATATGTTGCTATAGAAAATCTGGGTATTGTAAAAATTATCCCGAATAAATAACTTACATATACTATAATGTTCTTTCTTTTATTACTTTATTTGGGTAAATACCTCGCATTCACGGGTTCATATCTAAGTCAATATCCTTGCTCCAAGCACATAACTGATTCAATATAGGTAACAATTCTTCGCCCTTCTTTGTTAAAGAATATTCCACCCTTGGTGGAGTTTCAGCATATGATTCTCTATGAACAATACCTCTTAATTCCATTTCCTTTAACTGATTAGAAAGTACTTTCCTACTAATCTTATCAATACGTATGGCGAGTTCTCCAAACCTTAATGTTCGACCTGCCAATACATATACAATGATGGAAGTCCATTTATTACCTATGATATTCATTGAATGGGTAATAGGACATTCATTATGATTCTCAATTAGTTTTCTTGCCATGTTAGTTACCGTTTGGTTACTACTTTATTTTTTACAAATGTACAAAAATATCTTTTGTATACTATTATTAGTTACTTTTGTATACTAATAAAATATAATATATAAAAATGAACATATTTGAACCGTTTACTTTAGGAAACATACATCTAAAAAATAAGATTGTAATGGCTCCATTAACTAGATCTAGAGCCATAGACAATATCCCAAACAAATTAATGGAAACTTATTACCAACAAAGAGCAACTGCTGGGCTAATTATTACTGAAGGTACTTCACCATCACCGAATGGAATTGGATACCCTCGCATACCAGGAGCATATTCTGACGCACAAATTGAAGGTTGGAAAAATGTAGCTAATGCAGTACATGCTAAGGGAGGAAAAATATTTGTACAATTAATGCATACGGGTAGAATTACAGCTAAGGCAAATTTACCAGAAGGTAGTATCACATTAGCACCATCAGCAATTCAAGCAGCTGGAGAAATGTTTACAGATCAAGATGGAATGGTTGCTCATGAGATTCCTAAAGCAATGACACTTCAAGAAATTAAATCAACGCAAGATGAATTTGTATTAGCTTCAAAACGTCTTATAAATGAAGCGAATGTAGATGGTATCGAATTACATGCTGCCAATGGTTATTTACTCAACCAATTTATAAATCCGAAGTCTAACCAAAGAGAAGATTTGTATGGTGAAAGTATTGAAAACCGAAGTAGATTTGTGTTAGAAATAGCTGAAAAAGTTGCTAACGAGATAGGAGGGAGCAAAGTAGGAGTTCGTCTTTCACCTTATGGAGCTTTCAATGATTTACAATCTCATTATGATGATATTGAAGATACCTTCATTTACTTATCTCAAGAACTATCAAAACTTAACCTAAGCTACATTCATATTGTTGATCAAAGAGTAGCCTTTGGAGCACCTGATTTTACTACTGATATCAAAAAAAGTATCAAAGAAAATTTTAAAGGAACTATTATTTCTGGAGGTGATGTGAACTCTATTGAAAAAGGAGAAGCAATTATAAATAGCGGATTAGATTTAGTCTATGTGGGTAGGCCTTTTATTTCAAACCCAGACTTTGTAGAAAAACTACAGAATAACTTAGAACTCAAATCTCCAGATGCAGATACATTCTATTCTCCAGGAGAGCAAGGTTATACAGATTACTAACTATAAAAAAAAACACTATGAATGTCTTTGAAAATTTAGCAAAATATAAATTGGAACTGCCTAACGCTTCAACCCCTGGAGGATCTTATGTTTCAGTTAACATAAGAGGAAATATAGCCTATTTGGCGATTCAATTTCCGATCGTAAATAATGAGTATTTCTATCAGGGAAGATTAGGGAAAGAACTATCAACAGAAGAGGGTTATAAAGCAATGGAACTATGTGCAATGAATGTTCTTTCTCAAATAAATGAAAAGGTTGGTTTCGATAGGGTAGTTGGCTTAAATCACATAGATGTTTATTATCAAGCAGGCAATAATTGGGATGAGGCACCAAAAGTAGTAGATGGTGCCTCTAATTTGTTTTTAAAAATTTTAGAAGAAAAGGGCAAACATTCACGTGCTATTTTTGGAGTACATACGTTACCCATAAATTTCAGTGTTGGATTAACCGCTTCTTTTACAATAGAATAAGTAGTTAAATGTTGTTTTTGCTTCTAAAATTTCGCTATTATCTACATTAACTTAGTCAATAATTATACACAATTAAAATTTGTTTATGTTAGGTATTTACTTTCATAAGTACATTGAAAATAACGTTTAGTTTTATATATTTAAAGAATTAAAATTTATTTAGTTGAAATTAATAAAACAAACAATACTTTTTTTTTCTGAAGGAAAATCTGATAAAGTTT
>JAHRWC010000274.1 GCA_019090365.1 Flavobacteriaceae bacterium | reverse complement strand
TTAATATCAATGGCATTAATAATTAATAGAAGTCCAACAATTTTTGGGGTATCATTTAGGCCTCTAGCAAAACTCACTACTCCGGCGCTTAAAAAATGCAAAGTATCTAAAATTTGTTGAGCTGAAACTCCTAATAATTTACCTTCATATTTATCTTCACAACCATTATTGCAAGAAGTTATTTTAAGGGTTGAAGAAGCGTCCATAGCTAAACTAGAGTTTGATACTTGAGATGTTGTTTTTATTTCTGATACACAAACACAACTTTGTTTTTTAATACCTGATTTATTTCTGAAAAATCGAAATATAACATACACTAGAAAACTTAGAACTGCTGCCATTAATGGACTCAAAATAAGTGGCATTAAAAACGTGTTTCCTAATTTTGCAAAATTAAAATCTGCTCCAATTGCCATAACACCTGCTCCAAATAATGCGCCTACCAAACCATGAGTTGTAGAAATTGGCATTCCAATTTTTGTAGCTAATAATACTGTTAGAGCAGCTCCTATTGCGATTGAGATTGCAAATTCTGGAGACAATATTAATTCATTCGGCACCAAGCCTTTTCCTGAAAAATTCTTGACTAATTCTTCTGCTAAAAAGATTGCGGCTATAGATCCTAGAAAAGTAGTAAGAGTTGCCCATCTAATTGCAGTTTTATATTGAGTTGTTCCACTTCCGAAGAGCGTTGCTACCCCTTTAAAATTATCATTAGCTCCATTGCTAAATGCTAAAAAACAAGCAGCAATAAAAAGAAGTATCAACATAAAATATAATTTCCATATTTGGACGTAGAATTTATATTTCCATTACAGCTATCACAAAAAAAAGGCCAAATAGGCCTCTTTTTCATATAATTTATAAAAACATTCTAGCAACAACCACCTCCATCATAATGGAAGGTAGATTCACTTATAAAAATATCATCTCTATTTAGCGCTGCTAAATCTCCTGCAGTTTTATCGCAAATAGCTATGGGTTGGTTTTTTAATAATATATGACCTTTCTTATCATCTAGATATTCTTCATCACCAAAATAGATGGCTGCTTTTCCAGTAAAAATACAAGGACCATCTTCTGGCATTGGATCTTTGATGGCTGCAATTTCAATACTTTCAATGTAGATCAATTCATCTGTAGGGTAGTTTTTTGGGTCTAAAATTCGGTAGGGTTTACGCGCTCTAATTTCAATAGTTCCAAAACCAACATCAGTTAACGCTTTTACATATTCTGAAATAGGTAAACTTCCACTTAAACACAAAGCTCTTAAACGTGCATCATCTCTTAAAGCATCATTCATTGGTTGCTCACAAGTTGGGTCGCTCATAACTAATCTTCCGTGAGGTTTTATCACACGGTACATTTCTTCAATCGCCTTTTTTAAATCTTCAGCTTTGAAAATATTGAACAAACAGTTTTGAGCAGCTACATCAATGCTATTATCTTCTACAGGTAAATGCAGTGCATCTCCTTTTTTTAGGTCTACAAAATCACTTTTAAACCAAGGGTTCAAAGCTTCAGCTTCTTCAAAGTTCTTTCTTGAAGCTTCCAACATTTCATCTACTACATCGACTCCAATTACACTTCCTTTAGCTCTTGAGAAATAAGCAAATTGCAGTAATTCCATTCCTCCTCCAACTCCAACATATAAAGTTTTTGGATTATTAGTTAGATCTCTTGCATTAACTGTACTACCACAACCGTAGTTCATTTCTTGCATAATTTTAGGAATTTTTAAACCTGGTAATTCCCAAATTGGATTAGTCGTACAACAAAGCCCTACATCTGGTGTTAAGGCTGCTTCTTTATATACATCGTGTGTCGTTTCTAAATAACTCATATATTGAATTTATGTAATCTGTAAAATATTTTTGTCGCTTTAAAAGTAAGGTCTTTACAAATAAAAGAATGTAACATTTATTACTTACTAAAGTGTTTTTATTAATTCTGAAAAGATTGTGATCATATCTGGCTCTGCTTTTCCAGCCATGGCAATAATTTCTTCAATATTTACTGGAGCTAAATTATCTGGGTCGCATTCATCGGTTAAAACTGATACCGCTGAAACTGGAATGTTCAAATGATTAGCAACGATAATTTCTGGCACAGTACTCATGCCAACAGCATCTGCTCCAATAATTGATAAATAACGATATTCTGCACGTGTTTCTAATTGTGGACCAACAACACTTGCATATACTCCTTTGTGTATATTGATATTGTTATCGGCTGCAATTTGTTCGATTTTAGCATTCATTTCAGCATTATAAGGAGCACTCATATCTACAAAACGTTCTCCTAATTGTTCTACTCCTTTAAAAGCTAATGGAGAACCTCCTTGCAAATTAATATGATCGTCAATCAACATAATCTCTCCTTTTTTATAGGATTTATTAATGGCACCTGAAGCATTACTCACTAATAGTTTTGAAATTCCTAATTGATGCATTACTCGAATAGGAAAAGTAACATCGGTTAAACTATAACCTTCATACAAATGAAAACGCCCTTGCATGATCACCACTTTTTTTCCTGATAGCGTACCATAAATTAATTTCCCTTTGTGAAACTCTACCGTTGCCGTTGGAAAATTAGGAATATGATTATAACTCACTTCACTTTCAATCGTAACATGATCTAATAATTGGCCTAATCCTGTTCCTAAAATAATTCCTATTTCGGGAGCTTCAAATCCTCTCTTTATTAAATAATCAACTGATTCTTGAATATATTTTATCATTCTTATTTTTTATTTATAAATTTTTCAAACACCTCAACATCTTTAATGTCGTCATAAATATCAACATCATTTCTTGAAGGTAATAATGCTATAGATTCATCTTTTAAATCTAGTAAAGTATCTTGAAGTACGGTATTAGTTCCCCAACTTTTTTCTAAAAAAACTGATTCTTTCAATTGTTTCATTCCTATAAGGTAATAGCCTCCATCGTCTGCTGGGCCTAACACAAAATTATGTGTATTCAATCTTAAAAAAGCATTTTCAATATCTTGTTGCGAAAGATCATACATATCGCTTCCTATGAGGATGATTTTTTTAAATCCATCTTGAAATCCTTGCTGAAATGCAAACATCATTCGTAAACCTAAATCATCACCAACCTGTTGCTTTTTAGAATATCTATTTTCATCCCAAAGATCATTATTTCGGATTTTAACTGAATAATGAACTTGTTTTGTGACTTTTAAATCTGAAGTAATTTCGCGAGTATGTTGCAATAAAAACTTATAGATTTCTAAAGCAGAATCATCTCCAATCGTTTTGGCAAGGCGAGTTTTTACCTTACCTAATTTAGGATTTCTTGTAAATATTATTAGTAAACAATCATTCATATACTTTTACTCCTTTATGAGACCACTGACTCCATAGTTTAGAGTATACATGAATATTCTCAGTTTCAGTTTGTGTTGAATCAATGATTGTAAAACCTTTATTCTTCCATTCAAAAATTCCTCCGTACAAGTTCTTGACATTCGTAAATCCCATTTTTTGAAGCTTTTCTCCAATTCTTTCTGAACGAATTCCTAGTGAACAATATACAATGATTGGTGTGTTTTTATCTGAATATTGATTTGCAAATTCTTTTTTTGAGAATTTATTAAATCCTACATTTTTTGATGAAGGAATGTGGCTTATATTAAATTCTGAATCTTCACGGCTATCCAAAATTAGGACACCTTCTTTTGATTGAATTTCGTGTAGTTCTTCAACCGAAATATAGGATACACTATTTGTATTATTTGCAGCTAGCAATTCATCTAATGACAATTGAGCATTCATAGAATTTGAACCAAAAACAATAAGTAGTATAATAATATATGATTTCATTTAGGATAGATTATGCAACGGTTCCTTGACAACTAGATCCTGCGCCAGCAGTGCATCCATAGCAATGTTGTGAAATCAAAATATCTCGATTGTTTAAAATTTCTTCGTTGTATGCTGAAATATGTTTCACTTTACTTGCAACTTTCAACCCTAACATCTGATTAAAATCACAGTCATACAACCAACCATCCCAACTTACTGAAATAGTATTGGTACACATTACATTTTCAACAGCCATTGGATTATAAGCTTCAACTAGTTGATACATATAATCTTCATAATTTTCCGAAGCAATTAAATAATCTAAAAATCTAGCAATTGGAAGGTTTGTAATTGCAAATAAATCATGAAATTGAATATTGAAATCTTCAAGTAATGCTTTTTTAAAATCTTTTTGCATACTCACTTGATCACCAGGTAAAAAAGCTCCACTAGGATTATAAACCAAGTCAAGTTTTAAGCTACTATCTGGCATTCCATATCCAACAGCATTTAGATCTTGCAAAGCTTTAATTGATTTATCAAAAACACCATCACCTCTTTGTTTGTCTGTTTTTCCGCGAGTCCAATGTGGCATAGAACTAACCACATGAATGTTATGTTTTTTAAAAAATTCGGGTAAATCGTAATACTTTTTGTTTGCACGAATAATGGTTAAATTAGAACGTACTATAAAATCTTTAATCCCTGCCTTACTTGCCTCTTCAACAAACCATCTGAAATTTGGATTCATTTCGGGAGCGCCTCCTGTAAGATCTAGCGTTGTAGCCTTTGTAGTTTTTATCACTTCTAAGCATTGTTGCATGGTTTCCTGAGTCATAATTTCCTTACGATCAGGGCCAGCATCTACGTGGCAATGTTCACAGACTTGATTACACATATAGCCCAAATTAAGTTGAAGAACTTCAAGTTTTTTTGGGCGTAAAGGAAATTGATTCGTCTCTTTAATTTTTGTTGCAAACGTTGGTAATTCATCATTTCCGAAGATACCATTAGACAATATTTCTAGTTGCCTTTCAGTATTTGCTAATGCTGCGTTTTGTTTTTTTAGGGACTTAGTTGCCATTCAATTTAAATAGATCTTTTTTAATATAAACACTTATTTCAGAAGTGAAATATTTCTGTCGTAATAGCCTAAGCCATCTTACATACTTAGTTTATTATATTTATTCATCATTTGCACTCCATGAACTAAAGTAGCTCCACTTTCAATTGCCGCACCTACATGTACTGCTTCCATCATTTCTTCTTTTGTAACACCTCGCTGCAATCCATCTTTGGTATATGCATCAATACAATATGGGCATTTTACAACATGTGAAACTGCAAGTGCTATAAGAGATTTTTCACGTGCTGTTAAAGCACCTTCTTCAAAAACTTTCCCGTAGTAATCAAAAAACTTGGTTCCTAATTCTTCGCTCCATTCAGTGATTTTTCCAAATTTCCGAAGGTCTTTTGGATCATAATATGTGTTATCTGCCATAATCGTAATTATTTCTAAGTTGGTAAATATAACGATTAGTCTCCTGAAAGAAAATAGGCTTACGAAAGAATTAACTAATCAAAAGAATAGGTTATTCCACTGGTTAAACTGTATTGAGATTCTGGTACATCTATAGCAGGTGTTGCATTGTATGTAAATGTATAACTAGTCTTTAATGCCAAGTTTTTAAAAATATCTATTAACAAAGATGACTGACTCGATATTCGATAATCACTAATTGAAGTTAATATCGGTTGGTAATAAGTGGTACTTACTAAAGTTAATCGATCGGTAGGATATAAACTGAATGATAAATAACAACTACCCCTAGCATTTCGTTCAATATCTGAGCCATCAGATAATTCTTCTTGTTCATACATGACAAGAGTTCCTAAATAAAATTTATATTTTTCTGAAGTAGATAATTTAAACCGCGGCCCAGCACCTACTAGTCCTCTAAAATCAATTTTAGACACTTTATTATATTGCCCTTGTACAAATACTTCGATAGCCATACGTGAAGTATATTTATAATTATAACGAAGGTGTGAAATACCGAAGTTTGAAAAATTGTCTCCCTCAATTTTAAGAAAACCGATATGATTTTTAAATAGCACTAAATTTTTATTCATTTTATATTGAATATGAATATCATTAGCAATAGTAAATAAATCATTTGCATTTCTTTTTAAAGCAAAATGTAAACTTGTCGATCCAGACCAACCTGAAGTGTCTGTAACTTTCCGAAGTGATTCTGCATTTAAAATTTGAGCTGAGCTAATATATGATGAACATATAAAAAAGAACGTAAATAATAGAATTTTCATAATGAAGTTGGTTAGTTGAAATGTAAATTTAATAATTTTCTAATAACTATTTATCATTATATTTTACCTTAGCCTACTTAAACACAGACAATGGATTACTTTTTTATTACAACTGTACTTGTAGTTTTATCAGCATTATTTGGATATATCAATGTTCGCATTTTAAAACTTCCTAATACAATAGGGTTAATGTTAATCACAATATTATTTACTCTAGCTGTATTTGCTTTAAGTTATTTTGACCCTACCCTTTTAAATGCTGAAAAGTATATTATAAGTCAGATAGATTTTAAATCTGTTTTACTAGATGTTATGTTGAGTTTCTTACTATTTGCAGGAGCTTTACATACCAATTTTGAGCAATTAAAAGTACAGAGATGGCCTGTTTTTCTATTTTCAACATTAGGAGTATTAACCTCTACATTTTTAGTAGGAGCAGCCACTTTTTACCTATTACAACTTGTAGGCTTAGACGTTGCTTTTATTTATTGTTTATTATTTGGCGCATTAATTTCTCCTACTGATCCTATTGCTGTTTTGGGAATATTAAAACAAGCTGGTGTACCTAAAAAATTAGAAACTAAAATAGTTGGAGAATCATTGTTTAATGATGGTGTTGGCGTTGTAGTATTTTTAACTATTTATCAAATTGCAAAGCTTGGAAGTGATAATGTAACTGCAATTGAAGTTGCACAATTATTTGGTCAAGAAGTGATTGGTGGTATCATTTTAGGAGCCATATTAGGATGGGTAACGTACCGACTTATGAGATCGATAGATGACTATGATATTGAAGTTATAATTACGTTAGCAGCAGTTATGCTTGGAACAGTTGTTGCACAAAAATTTCATTTGTCAGCTCCTTTAGCAGTAGTAACAACAGGTTTAATTGTAGGTAAAGACACAGTACGTAATTCTGCAATGTCTGAAATTACTGAAAGTTATGTAGATAAATTTTGGGAGTTAATTGATATTCTTTTAAATCTGTCTCTTATACACATC
>JAHRWC010000273.1 GCA_019090365.1 Flavobacteriaceae bacterium | reverse complement strand
TCTCAACCTCACTTAAATCAAACACCTCTATCCCATCGCCAGGATTATTGATATCACACAAACGTAAAGGATCAGCAGGTGCTACAACCAATGGACTGTTGCGGACTTGAAGCTCTAAAATCGTAGTTGAAAAACAGGTACTATTTGCAAACTCTGCACGGACGTATACCACATCGTTAAAAGCTACATTATTAGCATAAGGACTACTTAAAGGTAAGACTCCATTATCAGCATTTAATTGTGAATCATGAAAAGTCAAAATTATTAAAGGGTCGCCCAAGGCGATATCTAAATCGAAATCCTCTAACTCAAACTCTGCGAATCCATCGTTATCATCATCACAAACTATTGTTGGCAAAGGGTTTAGATTAATTAAAGGAGGGTTTATATCTACTACGAAAAACTCAATTTCATCTTCATTATTACTTTCATCTGTTTCATTTACAGTTCCGACACCAGCACCATTATCATCAACTACTAATTTTAAATCGAATGGATTGGGAGTTCCAACAGGAATTACTAGCGTTTTCATTCCACTTTCAGAATCTCCTACAAGGATGTCATTTATTGTTAGAGCTTGTCCTACAAGCACATCATTCATGTAAAAAGCTATTGGTGTAGTACCAGGAAGTGTGGCTGTACTATTTACATTAAAGACTGTATAATCTACATTTATTTCATTTAAACCACATTCAACTTCTACATTATCAATTGCAATAGTAGCATCTGGAATTTCAGAATTAATAATTGTTATAATATTATTGACAATTACCAAGTCTTGACCAGAAGTTAAATCAATAGTAACACTAGTATCTCCGGGATCAATGACATTCTCGATGTCATAAAAATCAAGATCCATATTGTACAAATCGTTTGAATTTGTAAAACTATTGGTGCCATTAAATGCATTATCTTCTGGATTTAATGGGGGGTTACTAATAAGATTTCCATTAATTTGAAGCGTTTCATTAACAGCAATTCCAGAATCTCCTTCCCAAGCTAAAAATCCAATTTTAGCTAGTTCGTCACTTAGTACATCAATATTATTTAAAATAATAGTTAATGTATTATTTCCTGACCAAACAGCTTCAAATCCATCAAATAGACTAATTTGATTTAGAGGTAATGTATCTTCTTGATAAATTACTATGATTGTCCATCCTCCATAATTTGTTCCTAATGGACAATAGGCAGGAATAACAGCAGTTAAATCTAATTCAGATAAAGTAAAAGTACCATTACCGTTATTTCCAACTATCGTAGACACATCTGCATAGGCTGAGAAATAATCTAGTGCGTTAAAATTTTCAGAAAATGTCCTTTCTGCAGAAACATCAATACCATTTAGCTTTACATCAAAATCGCCTGTTCCAGAACCCGACCAATACATTACAGCAGCAACAAAGTTCTGTGATGGTAATAGGTTTAAATCTGCACTACTCTGAGTAAATATATCACAACTTCCTCCCCCTCCATTTTCCTGCATATTCAATGTGTTACCAAATGCGACATAATCAAATTGTCCATTATACTGAGCAAATAATTCAATCGGTTGAGAGAAAACTAGAATTGGAAAGAAAAGTAATAATATAGGTATAGCTTTCATTAATATTTTCATAGCATCCTTATTGATTGTTAATCTTTTTTATTGAAAATTAAGGAAAATTTAGGAGAATCTAGGTAGATTACTAAAAATAGTAGTTACAACTTTCTACAACTATTCACGAATTAGTATCTTTGTCAATTCTTTTTAAACAAAGAATTAAAGATTATGGATTTAGAAAAACAATTAAGGGCAATTGAAGAAATGGGTGATGATCATGTTGGAACTTCTTCTGATACCCCTTTAAGAAATGATGCATTCGAAAAAAGTGATATTGAAAAAATAGCACTTATTAAAGAGGATGTACAAAATATATTAAACACTTTAGGCCTAGATTTAAGCGATGATAGTTTAAAAGGAACGCCAACACGTGTTGCTAAAATGTTTGTAAACGAAATTTTTGGAGGCTTACATCCCGATAGAAAACCTAAAGCATCAACATTCGATAACAAGTATAAATACAATGAAATGCTTGTTGAAAAAAACATTACGTTGTATTCAACATGTGAGCATCATTTATTACCAATCGTAGGAAAAGCTCATATTGCTTACATATCAAAAGGAACTGTAGTTGGTTTATCTAAAATGAATAGAATTGTAGACTATTATGCTAAACGTCCTCAAGTACAAGAGCGTTTAACCATGCAAATAGTTAAAGAATTACAAGAGGTGCTTGATACCGAAGATGTGGCTTGTGTAATCGATGCAAAACATCTTTGCGTTAACTCTAGAGGAATTAGAGATATCGACAGTAGTACCGTAACGAGTGAATTTGGCGGAAAATTTAAAAATGTTGAAACTCGCAGAGAATTTTTAGATTACATCAAATTAGATACAGAATTTTAACATCCCATTTAAATGAAATTATTCGAACAGCAGGAATTAAAAGTTTACAATTCCCTTTCAAAAACTAAAGAAGATTTTACACCTATAAACGAAGGAAGCGTAGGAATGTACGTATGTGGACCAACAGTTTACAGCAATGTTCATATGGGAAATTGCCGAACATTTCTTTCTTTCGATTTAGTTTTTAGGTATTTAAATCATTTAGGATACAAAGTTCGCTATGTTCGAAATATTACTGATGCAGGACATCTTGAAAATGATGGCGAAAGTGGAGATGATCCAATTTTAAAGAAAGCTAGGCTAGAGCAAATTGAGCCTATGGAAGTTGTGCAACGATATACTGTTGATTTTCACGAAACCATGAAAGCTTTTAATGCTTTACCTCCTAGTATAGAACCTACTGCTACAGGGCATATTATTGAGCAAATTCAAATTATTTCAACTATTATTTCTGAAGGTTATGCCTATGAAACCAATGGTTCAGTATATTTTGATGTTCATAAATTTAATGAAGATCATGAATACGGAAAGTTAAGTGGAAGGAAATTAGAAGATATGGCTGCCAACACACGTGAATTAGCAGCACAATCTGAAAAGAAGAACCCACAAGATTTTGCACTTTGGAAAAAAGCAGGAGCTGAACACATTATGAGATGGCCTTCACCATGGAGTGATGGTTTCCCAGGATGGCATCTTGAATGTTCTGCGATGAGCACAAAATATTTAGGAAAGCAATTCGATATACATGGCGGCGGTATGGATTTAAAATTTCCACATCATGAATGTGAAATTGCTCAATCTGAAGCTTCAAACAAGCAAACGCCTGTTAATTATTGGTTACATGCCAACATGCTTACTTTAAATGGTAAGAAAATGTCAAAATCGACTGGTAATAATATTTTACCTAATGAATTATTTTCAGGTAATAATGATAAGTTAAGCAAAGCATTTTCACCAACTGTTTCAAAATTCTTTATGTTTCAAGCGCATTACAGAAGCATTTTAGATTTTTCAGATGATGCAATGTTAGCTTCAGAAAAAGGATATAATCGACTAATGGATGCGTTTCATTTAATCGATACAATTTCTTCTTCTGAGAAAAGTAGCTTTGACGTTACAGCTTGGAGAAAATCTTGTTATGATGCCATGAATGATGACTTTAACAGTCCAATTTTAATTGCTCAATTATTTGAAGTTTCTAAAGAACTTAATTCAGCTAAAGCAGGTAAATCAACATTTACAAAAAGTGATTTAGAGTTAATTAAATCAACAATGCATGATTTTATTTTCGATGTTTTAGGACTTGAAGATGCTTCTTCAAACACTGCTAATGACGGGAATCAATTGTCTGGTGCTGTTTCATTATTAATTGATTTAAGAAATCAAGCAAGAGCAAATAAGGATTTTGCAACGAGTGATAAAATTAGAGACGAATTATTGGCTGTTGGCATTCAATTAAAAGATGGTAAAGAAGGAACTACTTTTTCATTAAACTAATTTTGAAAAAAATACTAACATATCCGTTCGTATTAATAATTCGTTTTTACCAATTAGCTATTTCCCCTATTTTTCCATCTACATGTAGATACAATCCAACATGTTCACATTATAGCGTAGAGGCTTTACAAACACATGGATTAATTAAGGGATCTTGGTTATCTATAAAGAGAATATTTAGCTGTCATCCCTGGGGTGGAAAAGGATATGACCCTGTACCACCACCAAAAAAAAGAAAAAGTTAATTGTTCTTAATTGACAATTGGCTTTTTTATATTTACGTTTCAATTAAAATAACGCAGATGCATTTTTTAAGTTTTATATGGAATCCTTCTGAAGGAATAGATTTAGGTTTTTTTGTAATCCGTTACTATAGTTTAATGTTTGTAATTGCATTTACTTTAGGATGGATCATCACAAAAAAAATATTTATTAGAGAAGGCGAAACATTAGACAAACTTGACAGTCTTTTTATTTACATGGTAGTTGCTATACTACTAGGAGCTCGATTAGGTCATGTTCTTTTTTATCAGAGTGAATTAATTTTTGAAGACCCTATTTCTATATTTCTACCTTTTAGAACTGTACCTGAATTTGAATTTACTGGTTTTACAGGCTTAGCCAGTCATGGAGCTGCTATTGGTGTAATTATAGCCATGTTTATGTTCAGCAAAAAAGTGCTTAAAAAGAATATACTTTGGATCTTAGATCGAGTTGTTATTGCGGTTGCTAGTGGAGCCATATTTGTTAGAATTGGTAATTTTTTAAATTCTGAAATTATTGGAAAAGCTGTAAATGGCGATTTTCCATTGGCTGTAAAGTTTATAAGAAATACAATCAGTAAATATGAAGTAACACAAATCACAGGAATAAAAGACGTTAACAAGGCATATCACGCTCTTGAAACTGACCCACAATTTGCTGAAACTTTAGCCAATATCCCTTTTAGTCATCCAGCACAGATGTACGAATCTATTGGTTATGTATTTGTGTTTATCATATTATGGATGATCTATTGGAAAACAGAGAAAAGAAAACAATTGGGTTATATTTTTGGAGCCTTTTTAGTATTGTTATGGACTGTTCGCTTTTTTGTAGAATTCGTTAAAAAGAGTCAAGGAGGGTTTGAAAGTGACTTAGGGAATCTTCTATCCACAGGACAATGGTTAAGTATTCCTTTTATTATTGCTGGATTATATTTTATGTTTAGATCCTCAAAGAAAATCATATCATAAAAAATGAAAAGAATAATTCATACTATAGCACTTATTGGCACAACTCTATTTTTTACTAATTGTGTTGAAAAAAAAGAAACAAAGGTGCTCACTAAAAAAGTAACTTTTAAAAAGGAAGGTGATTTAAAGTTATTAAAAGCTGAAAGCGATTCTATTATTAAAAACTTACAGATTGAAATAGCTGACAACGAATACGAGACTCAAACAGGGTTAATGTATCGTTCCTCTATGAAAGATTCTGAAGCAATGCTTTTCATTTTTGAAAATGAAATAAGACGCTCTTTCTACATGAAGAACACAGAATTTGCTTTAGACATTATCTTTATTAATATGGACAAGAAAATAGTTAGCATTCAGAAAAATGCACAACCGCTTGACAAAACATCATTACCTTCAGAAGCTCCTGCAATGTATGTATTAGAAGTTAATGCAGGTCTTTCAGACAAATGGGGATTAGCTCCAGGAGATTCAATTGATTGGACTACTAATTAGTCAATAATTGTAAAAAATTAAAAAGAGGCTACCTTAATAATTAAGGCAGCCTCTTTTTATGTGATTTATATTCAGAATAGTATTTTACTACCTTATAAATACAACATCAATTTAATCTTCAATAACTGCAAAAGTAAAAGGAACATTTCGAAATTCTCCGCCTGTTATTTCTACTGTATCAGGACGATTAGATCCACTAACAATTATAAACTGTGTTCCAGAAAAAGTTCCAGATATTAATCCATTTTCACAAGAAGTAATGCTAATTACAAAATTTTCTTCTCCTGGATCTCCATTACTTGGATCTTCATCATATAATCCAGCATAAGTACCATCACCTACAGCATACCAAAGTGTAGTTAAAGTATTATCTCCTGTATAACTTGTTAAGTCCATACATTCACTAACAGTAAATTGATTAGCAGCAACAGTAAAACGAATATCTTCATTTTGAGCCGAAAGATCAAAACGCATTCCTAGATCTCCTACTTGTAAAACTGTAGATGTCAATGTTTGGGTAGCTTCCCAGCTTTCTCCTCCAATTTGAGCGCGAATATAACTTGCATTAGTATCTGTATTATCATCATCGCTACTACAGCTCACTATACAAATCAGTCCTAAAACTAATGTGCAAACTTTTAAAAATTGTACTTTCATATTTAAATTTTTATTATTTACTATGTTTTTATAAAATTTAGGCTGCCTTAGAATAAAGGCAGCCTAATATTTATTATGAAATAAAAGAAGTTTTACGCTTCCTCTTCTTCTTTACTTTTATTTGTTAAATCGATTCCTCTTTTCTTAACTGTATCATACATTACAGGAGTTGCAATGAATAGAGAAGAATATGTTCCTACTAATACACCGATAATTAAGGCGAAAATTAATCCTCTAATTGATTCAGCTCCAAAAATGAATATCGAGAATAATACGATTAACGTAGTAAGAGATGTATTTAATGTACGACTCAAAGTACTGTTTAATGCTGCATTAATTATTTTATCCATTTTCCAAGATGGGTGATCATTGAAATACTCACGAATACGGTCAAATACAACCACGGTATCATTCAGTGAGTAACCAATAACTGTTAGAATCGCCGCAATAAACGACTGACCAATCTCCATATTGAAAGGCATAATTTTATAAGTTAGTGAGAAGATTCCAAGTACAATTAATACATCATGGAATACTGCTGCTACAGCACCTAAACTAAATTGCCATTTTCTAAATCGTAATAAAATATATAAGAATACAACTACTAATGAACCTAATACAGCCCAGAATGAAGCTTTCTTAATATCATCGGCAATCGTTGGACTCACTTTATAAGATTCCATTCTACCAGCAACTTTATTTTCATCATCGCTTTTAAATTGTTCAAAAGTCATTCCTGCAGGTAAATGAGATTTTACACCTTCATATAACATGCTTTCAATTTCTTCATCAATTTCAGCTCCACTATCATCTACTTTATACTTCGTTGTAATCTTTAATTGATTATCACTACCGTATGTTTTCGCTTCAGCACTTCCATAAACCGCAGTTAATTCTTCTTGAATTTGAGTAGCATCTACATCCTTATCGAAACGAACAGTATACGTACGTCCTCCAACAAAATCAACACCTTGATTTAATCCATTCACAAATAATGAACCTAAACTAGCTGCAATTAAAACTCCAGAAATAACATAAGCCATTTTTCTTTTTTGTAAGAAAGCAAACTTGTTTTTTGTTAAGATGTTTTTTGTAATTGAAGTAGAACATGGTAATGGTTTACCATTTTTAGTATAACTATCAATAAACAATCTAGTAATAAATATTGCAGTAAATAAAGAAGTAGCAATACCAATTAATAAGGTAGTTGCGAATCCTTGAATTGGACCTGTTCCAAATACTAATAATATTAAACCGGTTAGACCTGTTGTAATATTCGCATCTAAAATTGAAGAAAGTGCATTTCTAAATCCATCATTAATAGCATCTTTCTGAGCTTTCCCTTTAGAAAGTTCTTCTTTAATCCTATCGAAGATAAGTACGTTCGCATCGACCGACATACCAATCGTTAAAATAATACCGGCAATACCAGGTAATGTTAATACAGCACCTAAACCAGCTAAGATTCCGAATATAAATAGAATGTTTACGATCAAGGCGATATCTGCAAAAATACCAGCTCTACCGTAGTAAAATACCATCCATATTAATACAAATGCAAGTGCCAATAAGAATGAAAACATTCCACTATCAATAGCTTCTTGACCTAAGGTTGGACCAACTACTTCACCTTGAATAATTTCTGCTGAAGCAGGTAATTTACCCGCACGTAAAACGTTTGCTAAATCTTGTCCTTCAGTAATACTAAATGTACCTGAAATTTGACTTCTTCCTCCTGCAATTGCTCCAGTTGTAACACCAGGCGCAGAATAAACAATATCATCTAAAACGATTGCAATCTGACTTTGATTGGTAAAAGCATTACCAGTCATTTGTTCCCAAGTCTTAGCTCCAGAACCATTCATTTGCATATCTACTACTACACGACCTAATTGATCGTATGATTGTTGAGCATCTACAACAACACCACCAGCTAATGGTGGAGAATCATCTCTATTAGATTTGATTGCATAAAGAGAAGCTGTTTTTTCACCTAACGTTTTATCATCTTCAGGAAGTCCCCAAGCAAATTTTGCAAACCTTAGATTATTACCTAATAAAGCACGAATTTGAGGCATTGCTAAATATGCATCAATCGTTTCCATATCTTTTACTCTAAAGTTACCTAAGATTGGGCCACCTTGATATCCAAATGATGCAATTTTTGAAAATATTGGTTCATCTTGAGATCCACCAGATAATGAATCTGTTGCATCTTCACCATCTAATAATTCATTGATTTCATTATCAGCAACACTTGTTGAATCTGTAACTACTTCTTCTTTTACTTCAGGTTGAATTAATTCTTTAAGTTTGTCATTAGCTTGTTGTAAAAAAGCAGCCATTTCATCAAACTTATAAACATCCCAAAATTCTAATTGTGCAGTACTCGTAACTAAATTAGTTACACGCTCAACATCTTTAGCACCAGGTAATTCTACAAGAATTCTTGCACTTTTTCCTAATCGCTGAATATTTGGTTGAGCAACTCCAAACTTATCAATACGTTTTCTTAATACTTCAAAAGCTGCAGTAATTGATTCATCAATCTTTCTTTCAATTACAGGCTTCATGTCATCATTTGTCATTGAAGCATTTACATCATCTTCTAAATTTTTATTGAAGAAAATGTCTGGTGAAGCTAATTTATTATCTCCCGGAAGTGCTTCAAAAGCAATAAAGAAAGACTCTAGATATGTGTCTTGCGCATCTTTTTGTAGTTCAGTTGCATCGTTTAATGCTTTATTAAATGCTGCATCTTTCGAGTTGTTAGCTAAACCTTTTAAGATATCTTTTACAGATACTTGAAGAATTACATTAATTCCTCCTTTTAAATCAAGTCCTTTATTTAACTCTTTCTCTTTTGATGTTTCATAATCGATTCCTAAAAACACTGGGTCTTTAGCGATTGAATCTAGATAACTAGCTTCAGCTTTATCTCTTAATTTTGGCTCTGTTACGGCAAACTTACTGTTCGCATACGTTTTAGCCTCATCTTCAACTTTATTTGTAATATAAGTAAAGGAAAGTTGGTATAAACTCACCAATCCGAACAATATTGCAAATACTTTTACAAGTCCTTTGTTTTGCATTCTTTTATTTTTATGTGGTCAAATTTTTTTTAAAAACGAGCAAATATAGAATTTACCCCTGTCTCTTATACACATCTGACGCTGCC
The DNA here is from genome assembly GCA_019090365.1 of Flavobacteriaceae bacterium. GTDB lineage: Bacteria > Bacteroidota > Bacteroidia > Flavobacteriales > Flavobacteriaceae > Marifrigoribacter. The sequence goes on along the minus strand of JAHRWC010000273.1, from coordinate 17 downwards.
GACGATCGCATAAGTGT
>JAHRWC010000272.1 GCA_019090365.1 Flavobacteriaceae bacterium | reverse complement strand
TCAATTACTAACAAATAAGCCTCGACGTAGAAATACATCGAGGCTTATTTACTTTTACTTAAATTACTTTTATAATTAAGAAACTGCTTTCAACTTTTTAATAGTTGATTTATTCAATTTCTTTTCTGCATACTCTTTTGTAACATGCAAGTTTTTATCATCACTATCTGGCAATTCAAACATAGCATCTGTTAATACTGCTTCACATAAAGAACGAAGTCCCCTTGCTCCTAACTTATATTCTACAGCTTGTTCAACTATAAAATCTAGCGCTTCTTCAGTAATCACAAATTCTATCTCATCCATTTCAAACAACTTCTTATATTGTTTGATGATTGCGTTTTTAGGTTCCGTTAAAATAGCTCTTAAGGTTCCATTGTCTAAAGGATTCATATAAGTAAGTACAGGTAAACGTCCAATAATCTCAGGAATCAATCCAAAATCTTTTAAATCTTTTGGGATGATATACTTCAATAAATTATCACGTTCTAATGTTTTCTCCTTTTTAGAAGCACTAAACCCAACAGCTTGTAAATTAAGACGCTTTGAGATTTTACGTTCAATACCATCAAAAGCTCCACCGGCAATAAATAAGATATTTTCTGTATTTACTTCGATAAATTTCTGATCTGGATGTTTTCTTCCTCCTTTAGGTGGAACATTAACTGTAGTTCCTTCTAAAAGTTTTAACAAGGCTTGTTGAACTCCTTCTCCACTCACATCTCTTGTAATTGAAGGATTATCACTTTTACGAGCAATTTTATCAATCTCATCAATGAAAACGATACCATTTTCAGCTTTCTGAAGATCATAATCAGCAGCTTGTAATAAACGTGTTAAAATACTTTCTACATCTTCACCTACATAACCAGCTTCTGTTAACACAGTTGCATCAACAATTGCCAATGGTACATTTAACATTCTAGCAATTGTTTTCGCTATTAATGTTTTTCCTGTACCAGTTTCTCCAACTATAATGATGTTACTTTTTTGTATTTCTACATCATCATCGGTTGCAGGTTGCAACAATCGTTTATAGTGGTTATATACAGCCACAGACATCACTCTCTTTGAATGGTCTTGACCAATAATATATTCATCTAAAAATGCTTTAATCGCTTTTGGCTTTTTCAGCATTAATTCTTTAGACAATTCTCCATTTGCAGAATGTAACGCTTCTTCAGCTACAATTCCATGAGCTTGTTCAATACAACGATCACAGATATGAGCATCTAAACCTGCTATCAACAAGTTAGTATCGGCTTTTTTACGACCGCAAAATGAACATTCTAATTCTTCTTTTGACATATATTTTTTCTTATCAATTCACAAAAGTAACACTTATATAGCTGATTTCGTGAAAAGTACAATTATATTACAACAATATTAACGTGCTAAAATTTCATCTATCATTCCGTATTCTAAGGCTTTATCAGATTTCATCCAATAATCACGATCACTATCTTTATATACTTTGTCGTAATCTTGCCCCGAATGTTTCGAAATAATATTATATAATTCTTCTTTTAATATAAGAATCTCTCTCGCTGTAATTTCTATATCACTTGCTTGTCCTTGCGCTCCACCTAAAGGTTGGTGAATCATTACACGTGAATGTGTTAAACCACTACGTTTTCCTTTAGCTCCAGCACATAATAATACAGCTCCCATTGAAGCAGCCATTCCTGTACAAATTGTAGCAACATCTGGCTTGATAAACTGCATAGTATCATAAATACCTAAACCAGCATACACTCCACCTCCAGGTGAATTGATATAGATTTGAATATCCTTAGAAGCATCTGTACTTTCTAAAAACAACAATTGTGCTTGTACAATATTCGCAACATGATCGTTAATTCCTGTTCCTAAAAAGATAATACGATCCATCATTAAACGAGAAAATACATCGAATATCGCGATGTTCATTTGACGTTCTTCTATAATATTAGGTGTTAAACCTGTAGGGTTCATGCTGCTTACGATTTGATCGTAATACATACTATTGATTCCCTGGTCCTTAATTGCAAACTTTTTAAATTCTTTTCCGTAGTCCATATATAAATTTCGTTTTAATAAAAAAGGGTGTTAAATATACTTTATTCAACACCCTAAATATAAAATATTATTGCTGAATTAACTATACGCTTCCTTAATGAATTTATCGTACGTTATTTCTTTTGTCTTTAATTTTGTCTTTTCCTTAAAGAAGTCTAATAATTTCTGACCATTTAATTGTTCAGACATTCTTTTTACCTCATCTTGGTTCGCTAAAATACGTGCTGCAATTGTGTCTAACTCTTCATCTGAAGGGTTTGATTGACCGTATTGCGCCATTTGAGCTTTGATCATAGTTTTTGAATAGTCTTTCAACTCATCAAAAGTAACTTGTAGATCATTTTCATGTCTAATCTTACCTTCAATTAATTGATATCTTAATCCTTTTTCGCTACGCTCATATTCAGCTTTTGCTTCTTCTTCAGTTAATGGTTTTTCACCTGAAACTTGAATCCAACGTTGTAAAAACTCACCAGGTAAATCAAATTTTGTATTTGCTATTAATGCCTCAATAGCATCATCCATTAATTTTTGATCACTTTGTTGTGCAAACTGACGTTCTGCATCTTCTTTGATCTTCTCTTTTAATTCGTCTTCAGTTTTAACAACATCTTTTCCGAATAATTTATCGAATAAATCTTGGTCTAATGCAGCAGCTTCTCTTTGGTTTACTTCTTTTATTTCGAAAGCAACCTCAACTTCTAAACCGTGAGCATCGTCATGAGAAACACCAAAATAAGTTTCATTTGCATGATCATCTGCAAACATTCCTTTTGTTTTTAAAGTAACTGTATCGCCAACTTTAGCACCAACTAAAGCTTTGATCTGTTTTTTTCCTTTTAAAGTTTCTAAAGGAAGTGTAGTTTCTTTGTTTATTTCTTTTTCTTCATTAGTAAAAACACCTGTGATTTCATCACCTTCTTCAACTTCAGTTTTAGCAATTAACTTTCCGTATTGCTTACTAATTGTTTTTACTTGGTTGTCGATCATTTCTTCATCGGCAACAATGTTATAATGAGTAATTGCTTTTTTACCAACTACATCTACTTCAAATTGAGGAGCAAGCCCTAATTCGAATTCAAAATTAAAATCGGCAGCATCCCAATCGATTTCAGTATCTTTTGGAAGCGGATTTCCTAACACATCTAACTTTTCATCCGTTAAATATTTATGTAAAGAATCTTGAAGTAATTTATTTACTTCTTCTACCAATACCGCTTTTCCGTATTGCTTTTTTACCATTCCCATTGGTACATGTCCTTTTCTGAAACCAGGAACGTCTGCAGTTTTACAATAGTTAGTCAGAACCGATTTTACTTTTTCTGAATAATCTTCTTCTTTAATCTCTACTGAAAGAACCGCATTTAAGCTATCAATGTCTTTTTTTGTAATGTTCATTATCTATATAATAATTATACTATGAGTATTTTGCTTTCTTTTGTCTAGAAAGCGGGTGCAAAATTACGTTTTTTTAACCAATTGACAAATAGAATGGTTTGTAAATCAATCTATTGTTTTTCTTCTTTAATTAAAGAACGTAAAATAGATTGTAAAAAGGATAAGAGCAAACTAAACAATAATGCCCAACCTAATCCAGCTACATTAAAACCGCTTAAAAAGTAATCGGCTAATAATATAATAACTGCATTAATCACTAATAGGAATAATCCAAAAGTGACAATAGTAACAGGTAAGGTAAGTATGATCAAAATTGGCTTAACAATGACTCTTAAAAAGCCAATAACCAATGCCACTAAAATAGCATAGCTATAACTTATAACCTCAACGCCAGGCAATACCTTGGCTAGGATAATAACAGCTACTGCTGTTAATAATAATTTTATGATGAATTTCATTTGTAATGTATTTAATATACAAGTTCAGAGTCAAAAAGAGTACCAAAATAAAATTACTGACAGAATTGCAACTTATTATTAAGAATACAGTCTGTACTTAATAAACGCAAGTTATTGAGACTGACATAATTACAAAATAGCCTGAATTCTATTTTTTAAAAACAGGGTTTTTCCTTATTAATTTATAGGGTTTTTCCTACAAAAATAGCTTTTGAATTATTCTAGTTTTATTCCATTATAAACCCTAAAATCTATTTTAAAAATGAAAAACCTAACATTAAAAGTAAGTACAATTTTATCAGTTTTGGTATTGTTTTCTTGTTCAAAAGATACTGTAAATGAAACTGAAAACCAAGGAGCAGACTTTACAAAAGGAAAAGGAGAAATTACAGCAAATGACCTACAATTTGTTGGAGTTGAACACAACCAAATGCTTGCCGAAACGTATAATTATATTGAAAGTGTTGGACAAGATGTAACGCTAGAACGAATTCAGAACAATTTAGTTGACAACATTAAAGATAACGATCAATATAATGATGAGTCTAATGCAATTGGTATTGATTTTACAAACGATTTATTAAAAACTCCAACAGAGTCTATTTCCTTGACTGGTTTTGGAACTTCTGAAAGAGAGAATGTTTATTTAAATGAATTACAAGAAATTTTAAATGATGCTGAATTTGGAAACCAAGAATTCATCGAAAAAGTGATGCAATTAGAAAATGCTATTGCAAATGATGGAAGCTTTTCTGATGAACAGCTTATTACTTTATATTCAGCAACTCAAGTTGCGCAATATTCTTTTAACTATTGGTCACATAATCTTGAAAATTGGGAAAATTTAGCAAGAAGACACGGTGGTACTCCAACACGTAGTCATGGAGGCGATATTGTTGGTGGAGATGTTGCTGGAGCAGTAGCTGGGGCTGCTGGAGCTTGGGCTGTTAATGTTGTTCCAGGAGCTGGACAAGTAGCTTATGGAGGTGCAATATTAGGTGGAGCTGTTGCAGGTTCTGTTGGTGTTGCAGTTACAAAAATATGGGATTGGTTCTGGGATTAATCCTTATGTTTTAGTATAATTTTAAAGCCTCGTTTTTTAGTTGACGAGGCTTTTTTTAATTACATTAATAGAGCAGACTTCTAAATAAAAGAAACTAAAAAACTAATTAAACATCTGCTGTACCCAATCTGAAATAATATGATCCTTATTTAAATAAAGAAGTGTTATTCCTACTGTATCAAACAACCCATGTATCAAAACAAGCAAGAGCAAGTTATTCCTGTTTTTATTAAATATCATTGAAATAAAGAAAGACCACAAAAAACCACCTACTATTCCTACTATACCCTGGTACCCATGAGATACACCAAAATAAACTGAAGTAATAAATGCAGAAAACAACCATGCTTTATTAGAGTTGCCTAATAACTCAGCTAATGCTTTCATATAATACCCACGAAAAAGAAATTCTTCACCAAATGCTGCAAATACCCACATTACAACCATTAGAATGAAATAGCCCATAAAATTTCCTCTGATGTCTTCTAAAGAAGACAAATCAAAATCTCCAAGATATAATTGAAGTATAGGATCAATTATGAAATAAAAACCTACTAGAAATATTAGTGTTAGTAATACACTTTTTAAAACCGTTTTTTTAGTAATTTTCTTTCCTATTCCAAACCTTGACCAATCAAAACTACTGCCCCATAAAATTAGGAAAGCAACACCAAGCCCGAAAAAAAAGACAAAATTTCGATCAATAAAACCAAATAACGGAGCAATTAACATTGTTAAAACAACGATATATGGTTTAGTTAAATAATTATAAATTTTAGTTTTCATTTTTGCTTTTTTAAATTTCTTTATTAGTTCCATTTGCTAATACACGAAAGTATTTCTCATCTTTTATTAATAGGCCTTCAGATGTTCCACCTGGCCAATATTTTTGATAGTCTTTTGGGTGATGAACGTCAATTCCTATTACTTTTCCTTCAAATGATTTATTCACTTTAGATTGTAATGTATGTCCAACG
>JAHRWC010000271.1 GCA_019090365.1 Flavobacteriaceae bacterium | reverse complement strand
TGAATATCTTCCCCTTTTAAAAATCATTCTTTACTTAATAATGTGTTTTGAAAAATCTTTATGTTCGCTTTTCAATAATTCTTCAGGAGTGAGGCTTTTAAAATAATCAAATGTTTTTTTCATTCCTTCAGCTCTTGAAATTTTAGGTTCCCATCCTAATATTTTTTTAGCCTTAGTAATATCTGGCTGTCTTTGCATTGGGTCATCCTTTGGTAAAGGCTTAAAAATAATTTTTTGATTTGTCCCTGTTAGCTTAATAATTTCTTCAGCAAAATCTAAAATGCTTATTTCTAATGGGTTTCCTATATTTACTGGTAATGAATAATCACTTAGTAACAATCTATATAACCCTTCAATCTCATCTTCAACATAACAAAATGACCTTGTTTGAGATCCATCTCCGAAAACTGTAAGATCTTCTCCGCGCAAAGCTTGTCCCATAAATGCTGGGATAACCCTGCCGTCATTTAAACGCATACGAGGGCCATAAGTATTAAATATTCGAGCAATTCTAGTTTCTATACCATGAAAGCGATGATATGCCATTGTAATAGATTCTTGAAATCGTTTGGCTTCATCATAAACTCCTCTAGGGCCAATTGTATTGACATTCCCGTAATATTCTTCTGTTTGAGGATGCACTAAAGGATCTCCATATACTTCGGATGTAGAAGCTATAAGAATTCTTGCATTTTTTTCTTTTGCAAGACCTAATAAATTATGAGTTCCTAAGGAACCTACTTTTAATGTTTGAATTGGAATTTTTAAATAATCTATCGGACTTGCAGGTGATGCAAAATGTAATATATAATCTAGAGTTCCTGAAACATGTACAAATTTTGAAACATCATGATGATAAAATTCAAAATCAGAATTTTTAAATAAGTGCTCTATATTTTTAAGATCTCCTGTGATAAGATTATCCATTCCAATAACCTCATACCCTTCAAGTATAAATTTATCGCATAAATGTGATCCTAAGAATCCTGCGGCACCTGTTATTAAAACTCTTTTCTTCATTATTCAATTATTTTTCTTCCAATAGAAACATAATAAAAACCTTCGTTTTTCATTTCATCTAAATCATAAAGATTTCTTCCATCAAAAATGACAGATTGCTTTAAGTTCTCTTTAAGTTTTGAAAAATTTGGTGTTCTAAAAATACTCCATTCAGTACTTATAACAAGTGCATCCGCATTTTCTGTAGCTTCATACATTGAAGAAGCAAAGTGGATTTTATCTCCATATTTTTCTTCAACATTTTTCATAGCTTCAGGGTCGAAAGCAATTATTTCGGCACCTTTGCTTAATAATAAATTAATCATATACAAAGATGGTGCTTCTCTAATATCGTCTGTTTCTGGTTTAAAAGCTAAGCCCCAAATTGCGATTTTTTTTCCTTTTAAATCTCCTTTAAAATACGATTCAATTTTAGGAACTAATAAGGTTTTTTGTGATTCATTTACATTGATAACAGCATTTAAAATATCAAAATTATAACCTTCATCTTTTCCTGCTTTTTGTAAAGCTTTTACATCTTTAGGGAAACATGAACCGCCGTAACCAATTCCTGGAAATAAAAATCGAGAACCGATTCTAGAATCTGTTCCCATTCCTGCTCTTACTTTATCTACATTGGCACCAACTTTCTCGCAATAATTTGCGATTTCGTTCATAAAAGTAATCTTAGTTGCTAAAAAAGCATTGGCAGCATATTTAGTAAGTTCTGCCGATTTTTCATCCATAATAATTATTGGATTCCCAGAGCGTACAAAAGGGCCGTATAATTTTTTCATTAAAAGAGTAGCTCTTTCACTACTTGAACCTACTACTATTCTTTCTGGTTTTAAAAAATCATCTACAGCAAAACCTTCTCTTAAAAACTCTGGATTAGAAACAACGTCAAATTCACACGTAGCATTTGCAGCAATGGTTTTGTAGACTTTTTCAGCAGTACCAACAGGCACAGTACTTTTATCAACTATTACTTTATATTCTGTTATTTTCTTTCCTATTTCTTCTGAAACATTTAATACATATGATAAATCGGCTGATCCATCTTCATCTTCTGGGGTTGGTAATGCTAGAAATACAATGTCACCAAACTCTAATCCTTCGTCTAGAGATGTAGTAAATTTTAATCGCCCTGCTTTAATATTTCTTTCAAATAAAACATCAAGATGTGGTTCGTAAATAGGAACGACCCCTTCTTTCATTTTTTTTACTTTTTCTTGATCAATATCAACACAAATTACATCATTCCCTGTTTCTGCTAAACACGTTCCTGTAACCAAACCAACATATCCTGTACCTATTACTGTAATCTTCATTATTTTTTTTATCAATAGTTTTGCAAAAGTACGACTTAGCTAAGTTATTTGCTATTTTATTATTATTGTTGTTATTAGGTTATTTTATCTTTTTCCGATTCTTTAAAAAAGGTATTATTCATTAAAAGAATAACTAAAATGAATCCAAAATAATAGGCTCCAATTTGTCGATGGAAAAAGTTCTCTACAAGCCCTAAAAGGATAATACTCATTAATAATGCAGTGGCAAAAAAGTGTTTTCTATAATGAAAAAACAAAACTCCCAAAACACAAATAAATAATAGGAAACCTATAATTCCGGAGCTTATATAAAAATCTAAAAATTGGTTATGAGTATTAAATTTTTTTGAAAGAAAAATTTCTTTAGTAGCTGCATCATTAATATCGTTCTCATAAGATGCTTTTAATCGGTTATTGGTTTCTTTAAATCCAATTCCGTTCCACTTATTTTCTATTTCTTTAATGATAGATATAGAACTTTTCCAAACTAACGATCTATAACCCCAGGGAATAGTTCCATCATTATAATTAAGTTCAGAAATTGAATGTTCTGAATTGATTACCTTTTCAAAATAAGGTTTGTATGATTTATAGGTGATTCCGCTAATAAGTAAAATAACAACTAAGGATATTAATAAGCGTATCTTTTTTTGTTTTCCATAAAATTGCCTGAGTAAAACAATGGCAAAAATAATAGCCATAGATACCTTAGACATAATTAACAAAATAAATAATCCATTTAACAATATGCTTGCTAAATAATATCGATTATTAGGATGGTATTCTTTTTTTAAAGATTGATATGAAACAAGAATGCTTAACACACATAAAAATCCTATGTATAAACGATCAATTAATAAAACATCAATAGAATCTTGAAAGAAATTTAAATTAAATGTTCCCGTTTTGTTTACAAGTACAACAAACTTAATTACAGAAAAAATAATAGCTGCAATAGAAGAAAATATTATGGCTTTATTTAGTTTTTTAAAATCTTGTACAGGAAGGTAAAGTATAACTAAACCTAGTGGAATTAACATTTTACGGACAACAACAAAGTCATCTTCAAATCTTCCAAACAAGAAAGCGCTAATTAATAAAAAGGCAAAGAATAATAAAAAAAGTAGCACAGGCTTTAAAAGAAGTTTTTTAAAATCTTCTTTTGTAACAATTATGGGAAAAGCTATCAATAAAATACCTAGTAATAAATTTGGGAATGCTCTTATATAATCATCGAAAGGAATGGTTAAATATAAAAGCATAAATGCATAAGGATATATGCTTGCTAAAAGGATTTTCATAAAATAATTGTGATAATCTAATTAAAAAATTCTTACTAAAAGCT
>JAHRWC010000270.1 GCA_019090365.1 Flavobacteriaceae bacterium | reverse complement strand
ATTTATTTCTTTTATAAAAATAAATCCCTGCTATTAATGCAATTAATTCAATACTCTGTAAAAATATAGCGATTCCGGTCATTAATATACTTTTGGAGGAAATCCTCCAATTACTGTATTAAATGGGCTTAAATTATAGTTATTATCTGCATCTGAACTACTACTAGTCGTTGGTGATAAAAACACTGTAGATTTTGTCGATTTAGCATTATTGTAAGCTGCAAAATAAACTCTAACTCCAGGATCTTTTATACCTTGTTTTGTAGATTCACTTTTCACATAAGATAGAAACTCTTCCAAATCAGCAACACTAAAAACAACCTCACGACTATCTTCTTGCCCTCTTGAATTTTGAATACTTGCTCCTCTAGTTGTTACCCAATTATCTTGCAAGTTTCTAGCCTCTTGTTCTGAAATACATTTACTCGGTTTATTCATTATAATTTATTTAAGGTTTAACAATATTAAAAATATGCATAAACTTTATACTAACACCTATCTAACTACAAAAAACAGGAAAAATCCTGTTTTTTAAATTAGGGTTTTTCCCCAATCAAATACCACAATACTCCTGTTTTTTTTAGAAAAAAAACATGCTTGATTAGGTAAATTCCTGTTGTTGTGACAGATATGAAATTATAGATTTGGTTCAGTTATTCATCATAGAAGATTAAAAATCAATTACTAACTAATTATATGATTTACGAAACATTAGAAATAATAAAAGATCAGGTATCAAAATATCTTGAGCTAATAATTAAAGATAGTAATCTAGTTGTACTAGAAAACATCTCGAAGTTAGATGACCCTGAAGTTTCAACGATGAAAGACAAAATAGTTCTTACCTTATTAAATATAGAAGAAGAAACCGCATTAAAGAATAATGCTAATGTTTCATTTAAAAATGGTGAAACTCAATATAGAAATAAACCAATTCATTTAAATCTTTATATTTTATTTTCTGCAAATCGTGGAATTTATGAAAAATCACTAACTGCAATATCTACTATTGTTGAGTTTTTTCAATCAAAAAAAGTATTTACACAAACTAATACAAAGCTTAATCCTATAGTTTCTGCTTTGTCATCAATAAAAGAATTCAAATTTACTGTAGAGCTTTATACACCAACATTTGAGCAACTAAACTATGTGTGGGGAACACTTGGCGGCAAATCTGTGCCTAGTGCCATGTATAAAGTAAGTCTTGTAAAAATAGAACGTGATGCTATCACTGAAAAAGGAACTCAAATCTCACAAGTATCAACTAATTCAAATCCGATTTAATGAGTGGTCTAAAAAAATACATACCTCTTTTCACATTGAATATTTTTCATAAATATTTATTGAATGATGGTATAACAGATTTTGACGACACACCTCAACTAAAAGAAGAGCAACTAAGAAAATATAATCTATCTGATTTCATACATATTATACCTTCAGAAAGAACCATTCAGGATTTAAAAGGTAGAAAGCTACTATTTAAACCGAATAATAGTGGAATCACCATTTATGTGATGGCTGAAGAAACTGCACCTAATTCTGGAATATATACTCCAAAAAGGACATTAGATCAGGATTTTAGTTTAGATCTATTGCTTTATATTAAAGACCCTCTTTTTGAAAATTATTCAATTGTGAGTGCTGTAAATGAAACACCTTTTTATTTCACTAATAAGAAACCAGCAACTGAAATTGCTCCATATAATTATATTGATACAACTGGAACCACTCTAATTGAAAATTATACAATTAGTGAAACTACTTATGGTGAGATTTCAAAAAGATTAGCACCAAAAGAAATGCTTCAATTATTCGGAATTATTTCCTTAGAGATGGCTGGCGATGATACATTTCCAATTGATGGTTTTGCAAGAAATATTATTGAGCTTAATGGAGATCTAGTAGCAAGCACCCCTGAATTTAAAATCCAATTTGAAAATCGTAGTACCATTTGGAACTACAGAAATACTGAAGATGACACTATTTTAAACACTTCAGATCCACAAGAATTACCACTTGTGAAAAACGGAATCGTAGTGTATAGTTTTGATGGAATTGAACGCCCAGTTGCAAGTCCTAATAGACTCATCTTCGAAAAAGATATTAACGGAAATATTATTAAAACCTTTTCAGAAATATATATTTAATTAAAATCAAAAATTATGTCAACAACGTACAAAACACCCGGAGTATATGTTGAGGAAATATCAAAATTTCCTCCTTCAGTCGCTCAGGTAGAAACAGCAATTCCTGCTTTTATAGGTTACACTGAAAAAGCAATAAAAAAGGGAGAATCTCTAACAAATGATCCAACAAGGATTACTTCATTGTTAGAATACGAAACTTATTTTGGAACAGCAAAACAGGAAACTACAATCACTGTAAACATTAATGATACTGTAATAAATGGAACATTGCAAAGAGATGTAACTGTAGCTCAACCTACAACACCCTCTCCTTACTTAATGTATTATTCAATGCAAATATATTTCGCTAATGGCGGAGGACCTTGTTTTATAGTTTCAGTAAATAATTATGATGCTGGCGGAGCAAATACAGTTGCATTTAGCGATTTGACAGATGGTTTAGATCTTTTAGAAAAGGAAGATGAACCAACACTAATCGTTTTTCCTGATGCAAAAGCATTAGGTGAAGTAGACTTCTATAGTCTATATCAAAATGCATTATTACAATGTAATGATATGCAAGATCGATTCACAATTATCGATACTCACACTTCTGAAGACACAATAGATGCTGCTCAAGTAGTAAGAGACAGAATTAGTCTTGGAAAAGACTACCTAAAATATGGTGCTGTGTATTTTCCATATTTAGAAACAATTTTAGATTATCATTATAACGAATCTACCGTGTCTATAACTCATAGTTCTGAAGATTCACAGGCTTTAGCTGATGAAGTTGAAACTACTGCCAATGCAGTAACGGGAATGGAATCTATCTTGGCCGATGGAGGCACCTTATTTGCTGATTTAACAACTAGTGATGGTTTAATGCAAGCTGGAGGTATTTCAGCCCCAGATTCTATTACTCAACAAGTTATTCAACAAACTATCACAACAACATTAACAAACAACTTTGATGAGTTAAT
>JAHRWC010000269.1 GCA_019090365.1 Flavobacteriaceae bacterium | reverse complement strand
TTGCCATCCCATTCTAATAAAGAAGCAACGCCTCCTGTTTTTTTCCATGCAATTCTGAATAATTCCCATACATGATTGGTAACTTCACGATCATGAGTATCAATAATATAATCTCCACAATGTTGATGACCCGCTAAATGCATTTGTACAATTCGATCATGGGGTAAATTTTCTATATAAGTTATCGGGTCGAAATCATTATTAAAACCTGAAACATACACATTATTCACATCCAATAATAAGCCGCAATTTGTTTCTTGTGTCATGTTTGAAAGGAATTCCCATTCTTTCATTGTTGATTGTTCAAAAGAAAGATAGGTACTTGGATTTTCAAGAATTAAAGGTCGTTCTAAGTAATCTTGAACGATACGTATTCGCTCACAAACATGTTGTAAGGTTTCTTCATTTAAAGGAATAGGAAGCAAATCATGTGAATTCACAGTTAAAACTCCTGTCCAACATAAATGATCACTTATCCATTCAGGATTAATTTCATCTGAAAGTGCTTTCAACTTTTTTAAATAGTCGAAATCTAAAGGATCAATACTTCCAATAGACATCGATACTCCATGCATCACTACTGGGTATTTTTCAGCAATTTGATGGAGTATATGACGAGGTCTTCCAAAAGAATCCATAAAGTTTTCAGAAATAATTTCGAACCAATCAACTGGTGGATTGTGTTCTAAAATATGATTGAAATGTTGGCTTCTTAATCCTAAGCCTAGGCCTAGGTTTTTTGTATTTAGTTCAGCTATCATGAATCACAATCACAGTTTTCTAATGTGTCTGGAAAATCCTTTTTACTTTGTTCTATAAATTTTTCACGACGTTTCATTTTTTCTCCATCATGATTTTCAAAAGCATAGGAACAGTATCGTTCTCCACTGTTACCACATGATTGATAAGCAGGTGGATCGAAATTTGCAACGTATTCAGTCGTAGGACCATTTTCTTGTCCAGATGGAGGTGCTCCAATAGTTCTTTTGGCTTTTGCCATTCGTTCTTCAAATAATTTTCTTGCCAAAAGCCAAACACTTCTTCCTTTGTTTGGTCCTTGGGTAATATATCTTGAAGCTAAAATTGGAGTTCCACAACTACCTTGGAACGAACAATCATTTTGTCCAGGAGTACAAAACTCTACTGTAGTACCAAATAATCCACATCCTCCTTGACCTTTACAATCATTTAAAGTATGACAAGGATGTCTATTTGTTGCGCAATCTCCTGTTCCAGCACATTCATTATTTCCAGACCATCCATGGCCTTTACAAGCGTTTAATCCCATGCAAGCATGAAGCTCTAATGGGGGTGTTTTTTGAGGTATTTTAGTTGAATCTGACATTGTATTTTATTTAGGTGTAGTTAATGGAACTTTATTTACTTTATGATCTAAGCTAACATCTGGCAGGGCTAAAAGGTATTGAGGATCATTCATTAGCCAAGCATAGCTGCTATCTGCACTTATTAATTCTTCTGCTAAAGCTATTATTTGTGCCTTAGGGCTTTGATCATTATCTTCAAATGAATAATATTCGAAGGTTACTGAAGCTGCATAGGATATAGAATCTTTATAATAACTTTGTTTTCTCATGTCGTTTCCAAATTGGCTTAATAACCATATCATAGATTTATGTATTCCCATCATAAATACTTCGTATTGGGTTGGAACCTCTTGATGGTAACAGGTTTCAATCATTAGCAGTATATAAGTATAAATAGCATTGGCTATTTGAGATTGACGGTAAGGTACTTCTGGTGCTCCTAATATATTTGTTATTGGATAATCGGAAGTATAAGGGTTTGTTGCTTGATTGTAAACAAAATAACTGAAGAAATCATCTAAACCATCTATGTTATTAAATTTTTCTTCAAAATGACAACCTAAGCTATATAGCTCCATGAATTTAGCAAAATGTGATAGTTCTAGTTCAGCTAAATCATCATAATCTTCTGGATTAAATACAACTTTTCCATCGACAATTGGTAGTGGTTTAGGACGACCGTTTGGTAAAAATTCGAGTTGATCTCCTCCTTTATGCCCTTCACCTTGATCAATAATTTCATTAATAGCCGTGATGGCACTTCCTCGATCAAACACATCAATCATTCCTCCACTATCATCAGCACTTGGAAAATTCGGATTATGATTTTTGTCGTAATAAACTGTATTTATTGAATTTTGAGAGTAGTATGGTTGATTAGGAACTAATTGAGGGTGACCTTCTTTAGTTGTTCGCCATTCAATATCTGTAGTTCTTATGTAGTCAATAATTTTATCGTAAAACTGACCAATTGTTGGGTCTTTTTCAAATTGATTAGGGCTTTCAATTTTTAAGAAAACGATTAATTGATCTATTGATAATGGAGCTCTGTTAATTTTGAATTCGTTAGGATCTACAAAAAGTGAAGCTGGATATTTTAAACCTTTACCAGCAGCCATTAAATCTGGTGGAGCAGAAGATGCTTGTTTTATATTAGAAGATAATGATAAATGCAGCATTTCTTCAATAACTACAGACATAGTATAGGCTGCAGATTTATTAGCATATACTAAAATATCTAAAGTTAGTTCTTTTGCTTTTTTTTCATTTTTAATTTGTCCAAGAACTTTTTCATATAAAGCATCTTGATCTTGAGCCCTATTAATTGAGTAGTAGGTAGATAGATAACAAGGAATCGTTGTAAGCTCAAGTGCAATGGCATGACTCATGTGATCGTCAAACTCTTTTTTTGTTAATTTTTTTGTAGGAATTGGTTTCATGATTGTATTTTTTTATTGTGATTGTATTTTTTATAAATGCAATACAGATTAAAATTGAATAAGAAAACTCATCTTTTTTTAATACATATTGC
>JAHRWC010000268.1 GCA_019090365.1 Flavobacteriaceae bacterium | reverse complement strand
TTTGTGATGTATCCAAATCCAGTTTCTAATCAATTAAATATTTCATTAGATATGAATGAATCATCTATGTATAGTTTGAGTGTAATTGATATGATGGGAAGAACAATATTTCAAGATAAAATACTATCTTCTAATAATACAATAGATGTTTCTCAAATGGCTACAGGTATTTACAATATAAGTATACAATCAGGATCAAAGTTTATTGCTACGAAAAAGTTTGTTAAAATGTAATATTCTTAGTTTATTTGAATGAAAGGCCCACAATTTAATTGTGGGTTTTTTTATAAAATCACCTTATTATTATTGACGAAGAAAATTCCGTTCACTAAAAATAGTTTTCCATTTTCCCAGAATGATCTAAATAAAACATCATCTGATAGATAGATCACACTTCCACTACCCATTCGAGTTTCACCAAAAACCATTGAGTTTTTTAAACCTGCTTTAGCTTCTTCACCTGAAAACCCTGAAACACTAACTGCATCATCTTTAATGTATCCAACATTATAATCACCATCTAAGAATTGGTAAGAAGCACTTCCTTGTTTTAAACTATAATAGGTTTCATTATATCCAAAAGCCAAAGGATGTGTATTATCGATAGTTAGTTTATAAATACTTCCAGTAATAAAATCTTTAACTCGACTTTTTTCTCTTTGATCATATGGAATTAACTTTTCGTCATCTTTAGTTTCATCCTCATCATCACTGTTATTACTTTTTAATCCGAAGCCATCTTTTTCATTGAAGAAATTAACAGCTCTTCCCATGGCAATTGCCTTACCACCATTACGGACCCATTCTTTTATATTATCTAACGCATTATCATTTATGGTTCTGCTATACCAACCTTCTGGTAAAATAAGTACATCATATTTATCTAATGAAACTCTCGAGAAATAATCTGTATCAATAGATGTAATTGGGTATTTTAATTGGGTTTCGAAGAAATGCCAAATTGCTCCATAACTCAATGATGAAACTCCATCTCCTTTTAAAATTGCAATTCTTTGTTTGTTTACTAATTTAATATCAGGCGAACCAAAATCAGTTCCATTGTCTGAAAAACTACTGTTAGCAGCAAACAATTCTCTTTGATGTTTATTTGCAATCGTAGTAACTATTTTATCAAATTCTGGATTTTTTCTATTGTCACTTTTTGTAATGACTAAGCTTCCTCTCTCGAATGAAGTTCCGTTAAAACTTAATTTTTTTTCTGAAAAACGAACTTTAATATTATTCTTTAATAATTCAGCTAAAAAAGTAGCATCATACATACTGTTCCACTTACTAATATAACCTGCTCCTGAAGATTGAGGTAAATTAGTTATCGTCTTTGACACTGAATTTTTATCAGTTGAAATAAGCGAAGTACTTGCAATGGTTTCTAGTCCATACGCATAAGGAACACTCCATGCAGTAATGTCGTACGTTAATGGATTGCTGATTTTTGCATCTTGCTCAAACAACACTTTTACCATATTTCCTTTTGGCTGGTTGGTACTTACAACTAAAGCATTGTCAACATTTATACTACCTTTTGAGTTGGTATAAAAGTTAAAACCATTTACAGTTCCATTCGATTTATAGCCATATTTAATTTCATGCTTGTCTAGTAAATTTGTTAATGCCTCTATCTTATCAGCATCTCCATTTAACACATAACTTTTATAGGTGAAATTAGATTTGTTAAAGAATTTTTTAAATTCAGTATTTAATTGTTTTGCGTTTTTATGTGAAATTTCAACCGTAGAAAGTCCAGTAGTATTATGATGTGCCACACGATCAATTAAAGTAAGTTCATACCCTTCGTCTGTATTAATTCCTAATCCTGCTCTTCCATGTCCAGCTTGTTCGTAGGTCATTCCAATTGCTCCCATAAAAGTAGGGTAGGTATCACCATAACTCGGATATAATAAATCGAAACGTTCTCTTGTAAAAAACAACCAACCTTCTTTATCAAAATATTTAGCGTGATTTTTTCCTATGTCAGTTTGAAACTTACGTTGCCAATCACTAATGATTTCATGAAAAGGTTCTGCTGCAGGAGCAAAATAATAGGGTTCGTTAATCCCTTGTTCATGAAAATCAACATGTACATGAGGCATCCATTTGTTGTATATTTTTAAACGTAGCTGACTTTCAACTTGAGTAGCCCAAGCCCAATCTCTATTTAAATCGAATAAATAATGATTTGGTCTTCCTCCAGGCCAAGGTTCGTGATGTTCGGTTGCGTTTTGCAATGCATTATAAGGACTTGCTTTTACTTGATTGTACCAATTTGCATAGCGATCACGACCGTCAGGGTTAATACAAGGGTCGATAATTACTACTGTGTTTTCTAACCAAGCTTGTTTTTTTGTAATTAATTCATATAAAGTAACCATAGAAGCCTCTGTACTTGAAGCTTCATTTCCATGAACATTATAACTCAACCAAACAATTGCTGTTTCTGGTTGTGCAGATCCATTTTCAAGCCCAATATTTTTTAAATTATCGGTACGAATGGTTTCAATGTTTTTCATGTTTTCAACACTCGAAACTATGGCATAAGTAAGAGGACGACGTTCATTTGTTTTTCCATACGCATCATATGTAACCCTGTCTCTTATACACATCTGA
>JAHRWC010000267.1 GCA_019090365.1 Flavobacteriaceae bacterium | reverse complement strand
GCTAATCCAGAAATAGGTTGTGGTGTAAAAGCCACATCACTTACTCTAAAATCTTCCCAAGTTGCTCCACCATCATATGAATTAGCAACCCAAGTTTCTACTTGAGTAGAACTTACGTTTCTATCATCATAAAAAACGGCACTTAAAACACCTGATTCTGGATCACAAGTAATCCATGGAAAATAGGCCTCTTTTGCGTTCTGAAAATTTCCTTGATTTACTCGAACTGGAGTTGCCCAATTCGTTCCTCCATCTGAAGACTTTATCATATAAACACTTAGGTTAGTTCCGGTGTTTGTACCTGGAACTCCAACATTTGTCCAAACAATATAAATACTTCCATTATCAGCACCACCACTAATATCAACAGTCATTGATGGAAATGAGTTTACACGCTGATTTTTTGAAGTAGCAGTCGATCTAATTCCTCTTATGTTATTAATAATTCTTACTGGAGCTCCAAATGTTGCTCCTCCATCTGTAGATTTTATAAAACCTAGAGCTGTTTCATCTGAAGGCCAACTATCATAAATCGTCCATGTTACATAAACTTCTCCATTAGGTCCAGTTTGTATATTTACTCCTTGATCATGACTTCCTCCACCAATAGCAGAGCTTAAATTTACAGGAGCACTATAAGAAACACCATTATTTGTAGAACGAACAAAATAAATATCACTTCCATTATTAAAATCAGTCCAAGCATCATAAATATTTCCTTCATGAGGACTACTCGGACTATTATCTATCCATAAATGATTCTTATCTAATATAGTTCCTCCAGTAGGCGCTCCTGCAACAACACTTGTCCAAGTTACACCTTCATCATCTGAATAAGCGACTCCTTGTCCTGAATTACTATGAATAAACCCATTAAAGTATCTACCATTAAGGCCAATTATAGTTGCTGGATCACCACTATTAGCTCCTCCAGTTCCTTGTACACTTCCGCCCCAAGTTAATGCTGAATCATCACTCATAAAATAGCTTGTGCCATAAAATGAGCCTATTGTACTACCTGTCCAACCTGAAGAGTTATTCGAGTTAAAAACTTTAGTATTGTCATTTGGGTTTACAAAAATAGAAGTTTCACTTTGTGTATTATCTCCTCCTGCACTAACAGGTACATCTGGTGAATCTGCATTGACTCCTTTTGCAATAATCTTTGAACTTTTCACTACAGCTTTCGGAGGTAATCCTTCTGGCTGTACTGGCACTAAGCCATCTTTTGCTAATTGTTTCCAATACCCCATATTATCAACTCTAGTGTCGATTAAAGGTGCATCTTTTACCTTTGTTTCTTGAGCAAATGCTGTTAACGAAGTTAAAAACATAGCAAAAGAAAACAGAATAATTAATTTCTTTTTCATAATTTTTGGTTTGTTTTAAAAATTACATAAATATAAGAAAAAGAATACTTTGTATGAAGCTAAATATTCACTTAGATAAAAGTGAATACATTAATAATGAAAAGAAGAATTTTTAGACACCAAAGAAATTTGTGTCGATAATTTCATTATTTGATTTTATTGGTGTAAAATCGAAGAAGACTATTTCGTCATCACATTACTATACGTTGCATGTATTGTAAATAACTTATCTGAATTTGGCGAGTTATTATACCCTTTTTCTAATACACGATCTCCATTTGTCGTTTTATCTAACTCTAATGAAGAAGTTGCATTTAAATTAGATTTCTTTCCATTATAATGAAATGAAAATGCTGTTGAAGGAATTTTAATCGTTGCATCTGTATTTTCTAACACAATATCGACAGCTTCAAAATCATTAGAAACCTTATTTATAAATAACGTTCCAAAGGAGCCAGATAAAAAACCATTTTCTTCTAATACATTTATCTTTACATTGCTTGTATTTGCATGTAAATTGATTGTTTTTACATTATTCAATTTGCAATCATCTACATATTTTAATTGTAGATCGCCATTAATCCAATTATTAACAGAAATAGGAGCATATGAAGCATTGATGAGGGATTTACCCCCATCAATACTATTTGCTATAAATGACGCATAATTTAATGTAGCTTTTACATTATAGGCATCTGCCATTTTTAATTCTCCATAACGCACATTAACTTCTGTTTTTGTGCCTTTAGGCATGCGAATAATAATCTTCTTTTTTATTTTATCATGATTAGAACTATTGTAAATAATAGTATTTCCGTTCTCATCATCTGAATATTTCTCTTCTACTTTTTCAGCCCATTCTTCAGCACTCTTTTCAAACTGCTCTGCCCATTTTTCAATATCATCACCATAAGACTCTTCCCATTTGGCTATTTTCTCTTCAAGCTTTTCTCCGAAATTTTCACCCCATTCTTCCATGTTCTTGCCAAATTCTTCTCCCCATTTTTCCATCTTCTCTTCAAATTCAGGGCCGAAATTCATTTCGAATTCTTTTCCGAAATTTTCTCCCCACTCTTCCATTACGCCTTCAAATTCAGAAGACCATTCATCTAATTCTTCTAACCATTGATCAACTTCTCTTACACTTACTTTAGTTTTGTATTTCTTATTCAATTTAGCAACATAGCCTTTTTTATCATTTTCATAATCATCTGTATCAAAGTTTATATGAATCCCATGTTTATTCTTGTTCTTACCAGAAAAAACGTTGGGTTGTTTATCACTAAAAGGCCATTTCGGAAAATCTCTAAAATCTGGAATATCTGGTACAGAAATATTAAATTTTAAATCTGAAAGTCCCTATAGAATATTTAATCCTTCTAAACCTTCAAGTCCTTCTAGATTGATTTCTAAATCTTCAAGACCTTCTAAACCTTCTAAACTAGGCATAGATTCTACGCCGCTCCAAAGGCTCCCTTTATTGGATGTGATGACAACTTTTTTACTATTGCCTAAAACATCTAAATTCCAATTTTCAAAAATCTTTCTCTTTTCTTCTTTTGAAAGATCTTCTCCTTCAATGTAAGCTTCTACCTCAACTTTATCTTTATTCCAAGTTTCAAAAACCACATCGGTATGCGAAGTATTTACAGAAATAACTATGTCATCTCCTACTTTAAAGCTCTCTTTATAATTGCTCTGAGCAACTACAATTACTGACATCGAAAATAATGCTAATGCAACTATTTTACGACTGAATACTATTAAACTGTTCATTTTCTTGATTTTTAAGTTCTTTTAATTTGTTTTTAAGTTTGAACAGCAATTCCAAACGTAATTTTAAATTATCTATTAATGCATTGATAGTTTCTTCTGTGGGCCCTACTTCATTTAACTCTTTCGTTAGTCTTGCATATTCTGTATCTAATTCTTTAAATCGAATTAAATATCCATCTACTAATTCTTTATTTTCTTTTGAATCTGCTAATGAAGCTAATTGAACATTGATTCCATTGGTATAAAAATCTTCCATCTTTTTAAGATTGGGTGAAATGTCACCTAATGAAATCTGATTTGCATTTTCTTCAACTGTAGTAGGCACCTCTGCAATTATTGGTTTTGGCTCGTCTTCAAGACTCACATATCCAAAATAACATACGCTACAAACAACTACAATCATTGCTGCAATCTTCATCCAAAAGAAGGTGTCCTTTTTAGTAGTAGCTTCTGTTTGTTTTTCTTCTGAAAAAGCAGCTTTTAATTTATCTTCAAATCGAGCTTCATGTCCATTAGGAAGAAGAGGCGATTGTTCTGTATCGTTTTTTAATAAATCTCTAATATCCTGTGCCATATTGCAAATGTTTTAATGTTTTCTTTAAGAGTGATTTTCCTCTATGTAAATTTGTTCTTGATGCATTTTCTGAAATAGAAAGCACGCTTGCTATTTCTTGATGATCATAACCTTCTAATAAGAATAATTGCACTACTTGTTTATAATTTGTTGGTAAATTATCTATAGCTGTTTTAATTTCTTCTACAGTTGTTTCATCTGAAACATTCCAATCATTATCATCTTCAACTATTTCAAAAACAGATTCATCTAACGAATCAGCCTCAATTTTTTTAGATTTGATTGTATCTAAACAAGTATTAATTACTATTCTTTTTAACCAAGCTCCAAAGGTGACGTCCCCTTTAAACTGGTCAATTTTTCGAAACGCCTTTATAAACGCTTCTTGCATGGCATCTTCTGCTGCATGCGTGTCTTTTAAATACCGTTGCGCTACAATAAACATTCCGTCACAGTATTGCTTATACAAAGCCATTTGCGCTTTCTGCTCATTATTTTTACATTGTTCAACTAGTAATAAAATTGACAAAATGATGGTTTTTTTGGTTGCTATTCGATATAAAGACGACACATATTTTTAATTGTTGCAAAATGCTGACAATTTATTTCTGTATCTTTAAAAAATAATATTTAAAGTTATGACAAAATTAACTAAATGGCTATTAAGAATTTTAGGAGTTATCATAGGAATTGTTCTTTTATTCAATTTTGTGATTGGTCCAATTATTAAAAGTCAAACAAAAAAGCATAGTCCCGAACAACATATAACTCATACTCAGAATGATCTTGAGGTTAAAGCATTTTATTGCAGTCCTGCTAAAAAAGACAGAAAGATATTTGGCGAACTTGTACCTTATAATGAAGTGTGGAGAACTGGTGCCAATGAAGCTAGTACATTTACAACAAATAAAGATTTAAATGTTAATGGCGAGCTATTAAAAGCTGGAACCTATTCCCTTTGGACCATTCCTAATGAAAAGTCTTGGAAAATTATTTTTAATTCTGAAATGTATGGTTGGGGTGTGAAATTTACAGATCAATCTCCTTCAAGAGATCCTAAACACGATGCTTTAATTGCTGAAGCAAATGTTTCAAAAAGTTTAACTACAACAGAAAACTTTTCAATAAGCTTTCTTGAAACGTCTCCAGAAATTTTTATAATGACAATCGCTTGGGATGATGTCGCTGTGCCTTTAAAAATTTCAGTAAAACAATAAAAAAAAGGGTTGAAAATTTTCAACCCTTTTTTTCACTTATTCATCGAGTAATAAGTTAAGATTTACTGTAATGTTAT
>JAHRWC010000017.1 GCA_019090365.1 Flavobacteriaceae bacterium | reverse complement strand
TTCACCCCAAAAGCCGATCATCTTGTAAAACTGATCACCAGCTTGTAACGCTGTAATTTGTTACGAAATAATGATGATTTGTGGGTTTTAAAATATTTTTTAAAACAGTTTTGAAACACCTTGAAATTATAATGGAATTTGTATTGTAAATATTCACTTAACCGATTTCAGAGCTGAAGAAATTAACTGCTTTATATGTTAGATTCTTCTTTCTCTCATTTCTTTTAACTGTTTATGGAGGTTAAAATCCATTAACAATTTCCGGTTTGAATGAATCACGAGTCATCATTATTTTACCTAAAAACTCGCGTGAGGGATAGCAATGGCATCCCAAAAAGAAGTGCACTCTTTTTGGAATACAATGGATAGCCCGACCGTCTATTAAATGACAATTTCATGATACTGACATGACTTTGTAATAGACGGGCACGCCCAAAATAAAATCTTGAATAAGATAAGATAAGCCTCCGTTACAGGAACTATCACCAATGAATGTTGAATTTTTTAAAAATTATTAAAATGAAAAAAATTAGAATTAATGAAGGAAAGGTAGGTTTGGTTTTCAAAAAAGGAGATTATGTAGGAGTGATTACCAAAGGAATCTATTGGTTAGGTTTTAACAAAAGCGTACTTAAATACGATTTAACGAAATCATTTGTAGCTCCTATAGCTGAAGAAATTTTACTTCAAGACAAAGTATTAAAAGATATGTTACATGTTGTTGAAGTGAAGGACAGTGAAATTGTATTAATGTACCAAAAAGGTATTTTTAAAGCAGTGTTACCTGTGGGACGCTATATGTTTTGGAATGGTTTAATCGAAAATGCGTTTGAAACAGTTGATTTAAATAAAATTTATATCACTGAAAACATTGATAAATCATTGTTCAAAAAATTTGATCTTGCAAAATACATTCGAACTTTTGAAGTTGCTGCTTTCGAGAAGGCGGTACTTATTGTAGATGATGTTTTTGTGAAAATTTTGAACAGTGGAACGTTTCGTTTCTGGAAAAATGAAACTTCGGTTAAAGTATTAACAATCGATATGCGACAATTACAATTAGAAGTTGCTGGACAGGAACTTTTGACTAAAGATAAGGCTGCAATTCGTATTAACTTTTACACACAGTATAAAGTTATTGATATTGAAAAAGCTTTATTGGAGAACAAAGACTATGAAAAGCAATTGTACATTTTATTGCAATTGTCATTGCGAGCTTATGTTGGAACATACACTTTAGACGAACTTTTAGAACAAAAGGAAGAAGTTGCTAAAGCGGTATTGGAAGACATTAAAACGGAAGCTGTTAAACTTGGTGTAACCATTTTAAATAGTGGTATCCGTGATGTAATTTTAACAGGGGAAATGAAAGAAATCATGAACCAGGTTTTAGTTGCTCAAAAAAGAGCGCAAGCGAACATCATTACGCGTCGTGAAGAAACAGCTTCAACTCGAAGCTTGTTAAACACAGCAAAATTGATGGAAGACAATGAGATGCTTTTTAAATTGAAAGAAATGGAGTATGTTGAAAATATTGCCGATAAAATTGGAGAAATTACAGTTTCAGGCAATGGAAACATGGTCAAACAATTAAAAGAGATTTTCTCAGTAAATAAGTAAAGAAAAGCGTTAGCTAAAAGTTAACGCTTTTTTAATACATTATAATAAGACAAATTAGTCTTTTATATGTATATTTGTACTCTCAAAACAAATGATTATGACTATTACACAGAATAATACCGTTGCACAAGTAGTTGCAGAAAACATTAAAGCAGCTCATGTATTTAAAAAACATGGGATTGATTTTTGCTGTGGAGGAGGAATCTCCATTGAAAAAGCTTGTGAAAAAAATAATGTAGATTTTAAAACATTAGAGCAAGACTTATTAATTGTTAATGAATTACCTAATAGAGGAGTAGATTATAATAATTGGGATCTTAATTTTTTGATGGGCCATATTATAAATATACACCATAGTTATGTAGAAGAAAGTTCTCAAATTTTACTTCAATATGCTGAAAAAGTAGCTAATGTTCATGGTCATCATTATACTGAAGTGGTACAAGTACATATTCTGTTACAAGATATCATTAGTGAATTAGCTTCACATATGAAAAAAGAAGAGTTAATACTCTTTCCATATATTCAGCAATTAGTTGAAGCAGAAAAAGCAGGAACTCCAGCTGCTTTTCCACAATTTGGATCGGTTAATAATCCAATAAAAATGATGGAAAGTGAGCATGAGCATGCAGGTGATACATTTAAAGCTATTGCAAAAATCACTAATAACTATACTCCACCAGAAGAAGCTTGTAACACCTTTAGAGCATTTTATGCATTGTTAGATGAATTTGAACAAGATTTACACCAACATATCCATTTAGAGAATAATATTTTACACCCTAAAGCAAAAGCTTTAGAAATAAAAGTGATGGGATAGATTAAAGCTTTTTGAACGCTTGAGCATTCATGATTAATTAATGTTTTATCTTGTCATTTTTCTTAAAAATGAATCTAAAGTTACAAGTTAAAATCGCATTAGGGTACTTTTTTATAATTGCTCTTTTGGGAGTTTTATTGCGATCATTTCAGGTATTTGATGTTTCATTTACTTATAAGTATTTGGTGCATACACATTCGCATGTGGCATTATTAGGGTGGGTTTATACCGCATTGACTTCATTGATTTATCACCTTTATTTATCTGAAAAATCCATTGATAAAAAGTATACAAGACTTTTTTGGTTCACGCAAATAACCATTGTTGGAATGATGGTTACTTTTCCTATCAAAGGATATGCATTGTTTTCAATTGTATTTTCAACCTTATTCTTATTTGCATCATATGCTTTTACAAGGATGTTTTTAAAGCATACTTCGGAAGAACAAAAACAAACGCAATCGTATAAAATTATTAGAGCAGCATTGTGGTTCATGGTGCTTTCAAGTATAGGTCCTTGGGCTTTGGGCTATATTATGAATACACTGGGAAGTACCTCAGCATGGTATAGAAATGCCATTTATTTTTATCTCCATTTTCAGTACAATGGATGGTTTTTATTAGCTATTTTCGGATTGTTATTTTATTTTTTAGAACTGAAACATTTACAGTTACCAAAACATCTATTTAAGTGGTTTTATGAGTTTTTAATTCTGGGTGTATTTCTCACTTTTACCCTTTCAATATTATGGATGGAACCTGCTTCTGTATTCTATATTATAGCAGGAATTGGAGCCATTTTACAACTTGTAGCCTTCGGAATATTTTACTTTAATGTGTATTCAAAAAGAGAAGAATTTTCAACTGTTTTCTCACCTAATACAATTACTATTTTCATCATAGTTGCAATATTTTTAGATTTAAAATTGACAAGTCAGTTATTGGGTTCTTTCCCCAAAATTGCTCATTATGTATCCAATAATGTAGATCTTGTAATTTCATATATTCATCTAGTTTTTTTAGGAATCATAAGTCTTTCAATACTTGCTTTTTATCATCAAACACGAGTATTTAAAATAACAAAAGCTAACATAATAATCTATACTTTAGGATTTATTGCAACCGAAATTTTATTGGTTTATAAGGGATTAGCTTCTACAATATCAGATCATTACTACAGCTATCTTCTGGCTGCTAGCATTTTATTATGCATAGGAATCGCTCTTTTCTTTTTTCAAACTTTTAAAAAAGAATCAAATTAAACTTGAACAAGATTTGTAATTTCTATTAAGTCATTAATTATAGACTGCCCCTTATCTTTATTATACCAAACCTGTAGGTTTTTTTTAAATTCAGCATCAATTTTCCCATACTCTTTTTTATAATCTACAACTAATTGAGTTGCAGCTTTTGATCGTGCTCCCCAAGTATCTATAACATCATAATTTTCATCTACAATAATCAATTTTGGAACCGCTTGAGCTCCATTAGTTAAAAAGGCATTCATGAAATCAAGATTAGAATCTCGTAACACTATTTTTAACTGAATAGATGATGAATTTTTTACAATTTTATTTAAAATAGGAAGCGTTTGAGCAGCATCACCACACCAACTTTCAGAAATAACAATCCAAGTTTGTTTTGGAACATTTTTGAATGCTTCGATTGTTTCATTTGAAAGCTTTGTCATTTTATCTAAACGCCTCATTCTACTTGCATTCAATTTTGTAAATTCTATGCGTTCTTCACTTTGTTCTTCTCCAGTAGTTTTTTGTTGAGAAACACAATCTTGTATTAATTTACTGTATTCAGTATAAGTTAAACTAGTTGTAATGCTTTTCTTAATAATATTTTCCATTATAATATTGTTTTAAACTAAGGCTTCAATTTCTTTATCTAAGTGAAGAAGATTTTTAGTACTACTTGTTAAACCTGAAAGTATTTCCGTAAGAGCTTCTTCAGATTGAT
>JAHRWC010000266.1 GCA_019090365.1 Flavobacteriaceae bacterium | reverse complement strand
TGGGCAAGAGTTGAAGATAAATCAGCAGTCGAATCTGCTAATTCTGCATCTTTAGTACAAGAAAATACTAATACCGATGCAAATAATAATAGGAAAATTTTTTTCATAATATATTCTATTTGTTAAAAATTGATACCGTAAAAATACCTCATTTTTACGGTATCTTATATATAAAACTGTTATGTAATTATTAACAATTTATTCAAAATAGCTATAGTTATCACCATTTTTCATTTTTAATAATGATTCATAAATTAATTTAATTACGTTTTCAACATCATCTTGATGAACCATTTCAACCGTTGTATGCATATATCTTAGCGGTAATGAAATTAATGCACTAGCTACACCCATATTACTATAAGCAAAGGCATCAGTATCTGTTCCTGTTGCTCTTGATAAAGCTGCGCGTTGAAAAGGTATCTTGTTTTCTTCTGCTGTATCAACTATTAAATCTCTTAGTTTTTGTTGTACTGCTGGAGCATAAGCAATCACAGGACCTTCTCCAATTTCAGCATGCCCCTGTGTTTTTTTATTGATCATTGGGGTAGTGGTATCATGAGTAACATCAGTAACAATAGCTGCGTCAGGCTGTATTCTTTCAGCAATCATTTGAGCACCTCTTAAACCTATCTCTTCCTGAACTGAATTCGTTATATATAATCCAAAAGGTAATTTCTTTTTGTTTTTATGAAGTAGTCTAGCCACTTCAGCAATCATAAAACCACCCATTCTATTATCAAGTGCTCTACAAACAAACTTATCTTTATTTAAAATATGAAACTCATCTGGGTAAGTAATAACACATCCTACATGGATTCCCATTTTTTCAACATCCTTTTTAGTTTTGCATCCTACATCAATAAAAATATTATCTGGCTTTGGAGCTTCCTCTTTAGCTTTGTTTCTTGTATGTATTGCTGGCCATCCAAAAACTCCTTTTACTATTCCTTTTTTTGTATGAATATTTACAATCTTTGATGGAGCTATTTGATGATCACTTCCTCCATTTCTTACAACATATAATAATCCGTCATCACTTATATAGTTGACATACCATGATATTTCATCTGCATGTCCTTCAATAACAACCTTGTATTTAGCATTTGGATTTATTACACCTACAGCAGTACCATAAGTATCAGTAATAAATTCATCTACATAAGGTTTCAAATAATCCATCCAGATTTTTTGACCATCCCATTCATATCCTGTTGGAGCGGCATTATTTAAATAGTTTTCTAAAAAAGTAAGTGAGTTCTTCGTTAATATAGAAGCTGCCATAATGTAAATTAATTTGTTTGATTATTATATGTTTCAAAATTAATAATATAATCATAAGATTCACTCTTCAATTTGTTTATTTTTGGAACGATTTTAGCAATCAAATAATTTTGATAAAAGTTAAAAATGAAATTCATCAAATACTTATATATATATGTCATATTAATTTCTGTACAAATAAGCTTTGCACAAGACTATACAGAAATTAAAAATGACAGTACAGAATCTTTCTATTATATTATAGAAGGAGACACCATACCAAAAGAATTTATTGACTTAGAAGAGGTGGTGCTTTTAAACAAATTAGAATTTAATAATAAACAAGACCGTAGAAGATACCTCATACTTCGAAGAAAAACCAAAAAAGTGTATCCGTATGCCAAATTAGCTTCTGAAAGGCTAGTAACAATGACCGAGCGATTAAAAACAATTGAATCTAAAAGAGCAAGGAAAAAATATACCAAACGAATTCAAAAGTATATAGAAGAGGAATTTTCAGAGAAATTAAAAAAACTTACCCGTACCGAAGGACAAATACTTGCTAAGCTAATTCATAGGCAAACCGGTCGAACAGCATTTAATTTAGTAAAAGAACTTCGCTCAGGTTGGCGAGCCTTTTGGTATAACACAACGGCAAAAATGTTTAACATCTCATTAAAAGAAGAATACAGTCCTTTTCATGTAAAAGAAGATTACCTTATTGAGGACATTTTAGAACGCTCTTTTCAATCTAATATATTAGATCGTCAAGCTCCAGCATTCGATATTGATTTTTTAGACCTAACAGCCCATTGGAATAAGTAATTTTTATATTTTTTAGCTCTAACTTGTGTAGTAGTTTAAAAATTAGTAGTTTAGTAGTTCGCTCTTTTTATTTTTGGGTGTTACCGCTTTAGGCGGTCGGGCTTTTGTTTCAAGTCCTCATTAACATTGTAAATGTTAATTCTGGGCTTTCCTCGACAATCCCTAACACATTTTTTTAAATATTTTTTTATATGTAAAAGAGTAGGTTTCAACTGCTTAAAAAACATTAAAAAAAATAATTAAAAAAAGTTTAAAATAGTTTTGGTAGATTGAAATAAAGCGTTGTATATTTGCACCCGCTTAGCGAGATAATTAAGTGTGAAATATTGAATGAATGGTTGTATTAAGGTTCGATTCCTTGGCATTTATCGAGAGGTTCTAGAGATAGGATTTTTTTTCTCGGAGCGATTTGAGAAAAGTTCATTGATTTATTGAAATTGACAGCGTAGATAGTTTTGATCTTCGGATTAGAATTATTTATATTGAAAAACTAAACTAAGTAGAATACCTGAGATTTTTTTGAGGGCTTTGAAGTTGTATTAATATTATTTAAGATTATACGATGAAGAGTTTGATCCTGGCTCAGGATGAACGCTAGCGGCAGGCCTAACACATGCAAGTCGA
>JAHRWC010000265.1 GCA_019090365.1 Flavobacteriaceae bacterium | reverse complement strand
CTGGAGGTATTTCAGCCCCAGATTCTATTACTCAACAAGTTATTCAACAAACTATCACAACAACATTAACAAACAACTTTGATGAGTTAATAGTTCAAGGAAATGCTGTTATAGCTGCTGCTGCTTCAGCTGTTGTCGCTTTAAGTGTTGCAGAAGACCCTACAGATATTGCTGGTGATATTACCACTGCCTCTGGACTTTTAAATACTGCATTAACCAATGGTGCTGGTAATTTACTTACCATGACCAGCGCACTTGATGCCGCAGTATTATTATTAGATGCCGCAGCAACAATAGGAACAAGACAAGCAGCATCTACCGCTGTCTTGGCAGCAGTTACTGGAATTGAAGCTGTAATCCAGGAAGTTTTAGATTTAATAGATCCAACTTTAATAGATCTTATTAACCAAGCTCAAACATTAGATACAAATGGAATTCTTGACGGTTTAATGCTTGATGCAGTTGAAGCAGTAGATAATTCGGCATATAATGTTATTAAAACTGAAATAAATGCAATGCCAATTACACTACCTCCAAGTAGTACTATGGCAGGTGTTTATGCTCGTGTTGATAGTGATCGAGGTGTATGGAAAGCTCCAGCAAATGTGGGAGTAAACTATGTAATTAAACCTGCGCTTAAAATTACACACGAACAGCAAAGAGATTTAAATGTACATGTTACAGGTAAATCGATTAATGCAATTAGATCATTTACTGGAAAAGGAATTCTTGTTTGGGGAGCTAGAACTTTAGCTGGAAACGATAATGAATGGAAATATGTGCCTGTTAGAAGATTTTTTAATATGGTTGAAGAATCTGTAGAAAGAGCTACTGAACAATTTGTATTCGAACCGAATGATGCAAACACTTGGGTGAAAATTCGAGCAATGATTGAAAATTTCTTAACACTACAATGGAGAGCTGGTGCTTTAGCAGGTGCTAAACCTGAACAAGCTTTTTATGTAAGAGTTGGACTTGGAGAAACCATGACTGCTGATGACATTTTAAATGGTGTTATGAATGTAGAAATTGGTATGGCTGCAGTTCGTCCTGCTGAATTTATTGTGTTGAAATTTTCTCACAAAATGCAAGAAGCATAGTCAACTAATTAATCAATTATAAATATAATTTAACTTTTAAATACAAAAAAAATGGCCGAAACATATCCATTAGTAAAGTTTCATTTCTCAGTGGACTGGGGAGGAACAAATATAGGTTTCACAGAAGTATCTGGATTAGATGTAGAAACCGAATTAATCGAATACCGTCAAGGTGCAAGTCCTGAATACAGCAAAATTAAAATGCCAGGAATGCAAAAATTCAGCAATATCACTTTAAAACGTGGTTCATTCAAAAATGATAATGAATATTATCAATGGTGGAATACTGTGAAGTTAAACACAATTGAAAGAAGAGACATTACTATAAAAATGTTGAATGAAGAACACGAACCTGTAATTGTATGGAAAGTCAAAAATGCTTTTCCTATAAAAGTTCAATCAACAGATTTAAAAGGTGATGCAAATGAAACTGCCATTGAATCTATGGAAGTAGCACACGAGGGATTAACCATTCAAAATGGTGATTAATGGCTACATATTATCCTCCATTAGGTTTTCATTTTAAAGTTGAATTCAATGGTATATCTACCAAAGAAAATGATATACAATTTCAATCCGTTGCAGGATTATCTGTAGATATTGAAACTGAAGAGTTTGCTGAAGGAGGTGAAAACAGATTTAAGCATAAATTTCCTGTGAGGTCTAAATTTCCAAACTTAGTTTTAAAACGAGGTGTGGTAAAAGATTCAAAACTTATCGATTGGTGTAGAGATGCAATTGAAAGTTTTCAATTTGAACCAATAGATCTTACAGTGAAATTACTTAATGAAGAGCATGAACCACTTATGACTTGGAATGTGGTTCACGCTTATCCTGTAAAATGGAGTGTAGCAGATTTAAATGCTGAGGAAAGTAAAGTCCTTTTAGAAACTATTGAACTATCGTATAATTATTTCAAACTTATTTAGTCATGCCTATTAGTATTAAAGAATTACATATTAAAATTAATGTGCAAGATGATGGTCAATCTAGTTCTCCAGCTGCAGAAATGCCAGAGAAGAAAAAGGACAATGTAATTCAGGAATGTATAGAACAAATAATGACTATTCAAAATAGAAAATTAGAGCGCTAATGAGTACTGGTGAATTAAAAAAACTTAAGATTTCTGCTTATAAAGATGATCGTTATTCTGATAAAGTGGGTGATGGAGAATTTTCCACACTGCTCAACCCAGAAAAATATACGTTCAGTTATAAGGTTGAATATACAGAGGCTCAAGGTCAAGGTACTAGTGCTACACAACCAAAATTTGTTCGTACTCCTCCTGAAGATCTTGAATTAGATTTTTTGTTTGATCGTACCGGAATCATTAAAGGTAAAAGCAATACTTCTGGAGACGGAATTATTGAAGATCTTGAAAAGTTTAAAAAAATAGTGTTCGATTATAGTGGAGATGAGCACAAGCCAAATTATCTACTAATCGGTTGGGGCACCCTATTATTTAAGGGAACTTTAGTTGAAATGAGTATCGAGTTTAAACTATTTGGTTCAGATGGTACTCCTTTAAGAGCCATTGCTAAAGCAAAATTTAAAGGCTCTGTCGAAGACGATTTACGTGTAGCAAAAGAAAATAATAATTCACCCGATTTAACTCATGTTAGAATTGTAAAAGAAGGAGATACACTTCCTTTAATGACCAATAAAATTTATGGTGATTCAAAGTATTATTTACAAGTTGCATCAGCAAATAACATTAGCAATTTTAGAAAATTAACTGTGGGACAAAAAATTATGTTCCCTCCTATTGAAAAAGTTTCATAAATGAACAACAGCAGAAACATACAAACTTCAAATAGTGCGGATTTAATTACGCATAAAGTTTTAATTGATGGGGAAGAACTTTCTTCTGTGTATCAGGTGAAAAATATTGCGGTTGAAAAAGAAATCAATCGTATTCCTTTTGCTCAAATTGTTCTTATAGATGGTGAAGCTTCCTCTCAAGATTTCCCTTTAAGTAATGAAGATTTATTGTTACCTGGTAATAAAGTTGAAATTAAAGCTGGATACCATAATGATGAAGAAACCATTTTTAAAGGAATCATCATCAAACATAGTATTAAGATTAGAGAAAGTGCATCTGTTTTATTGATTGAATGCAAAGATGAAGCAGTAAAAACAACAGTTGGTAGGAATAGTAATTACTTCTATGAAAGCACCGATAGTGATATTATCGAAGAACTTCTAGATAAACATGGAATTGAAAAAGAAATTGAAGCTACTCAAAATAATCATGCTGAAATCATACAATACAATGTGTCAGATTGGGATTTCATGATGACCAGAGCGCAAGCAAATGGAAAAGTTTGCATCATAGATGACGGGAAAGTTACTATTGCAAAACCAAATATTGATCAAACTGAAATCGAAACCGTTGCTTTTGGAGCATCTATGTTAAGTTTTGATGGTGAAATCGATGCTAGAGATCAGTTTAATTCAATTAAAGCATTTGGGTGGAACCCTGCAGATCAAGAAATTATTGAAATCGATGCTGAAGATCCTGGTGTTTCTCTTAACGGAAATATAAGTAATTCAGATCTAGCTTCAGTATTAGATATTGAAACATTACAACTTCGTCATGGCGGAAATGTAAGCGATGCCGAATTACAAGAATGGGCAAATGCAAAAGCGCTTTTTCAACAACTTTCAAAAACCCGAGGTCGCGTGAAATTTCAAGGAATTCCAGCGGTAAAACCTGGAACAATTTTGAAATTAGAAGGTGTTGGAGATCGATTTAATGGCTCTATATATGTTTCAGCAATCAGACATCAAATTAGTGATGGAAACTGGACGGTTGATGCAGAGTTTGGTATAAATCCAAAATGGTTTTCAGAAACTTATGATATCGATTCATTACCTGCTTCAGGATTAATTCCATCCATTCAAGGATTACATGTTGGTATCGTAACTCAATTGCAAGATGATCCAGATGGAGAAGATAAAATTCATGTACAAATTCCTATTATAAATAATGAAGAACAAGGAGTATGGGCACGTTTAGCCACTTTAGATGCTGGTGAAAATAGAGGTTCATTTTTTAGACCTGAAATTGAAGACGAAGTTATAGTTGGTTTCATTAATGATGATCCCAATGATGCTATCGTTTTAGGAATGCTACATAGCAGTGCTAAACCAGCTCCAATAACAGCCAGTGATGATAATCATGAAAAAGGTTTTGTTACTAGAAGTGAGATAAAAATGATCTTCGATGATGATAAAATATCATACACACTTGAAACTCCTGCAGGCAAAAAAATTACAGTAGATGAAGATGCTGATGTAATTACGCTTGAAGATGATCATTCAAATATTATCACATTAGACAGTGATGGAATTACTGTTGAAAGTGCAGGAGATATAAATATAAAAGCCTCTGGAGATTTAAACCTTGAGGGAACAAATGTTAACATTACAGCTCAAGCCGAATTTAAAGCTGAAGGTAGTGCTGGTGCGGAAGTTTCGACCAGTGGAATTGCAGTTTTAAGTGGGTCTTTAGTTCAAATAAATTAAAAATATGCCAGCAGCAGCCAGAATAACAGATATGCATGTTTGTCCTTTAGTGACAGGTGTTGTTCCTCATGTAGGAGGTCCAATACTTCCAGCTGGAGAACCCACTGTTCTCATTGGGGGATTACCCGCTGCTAGAGTTGGTGATATGGCTACCTGTGTTGGTCCACCAGATTCAATTATTATGGGATCAACGACTGTATTAATTGGCGGAATGCCAGCTGCTAGAATGGGAGATACTACAGCGCATGGTGGAACAATCATATTAGGTGAACCAACAGTGTTAATAGGATAATTATGAATTTAGAAAAATCATTTTTAGGAGAAGGATGGAGTTTTCCTCCAGAATTTAATAAGTCTGCCAAAATGGTGATGACTACTACTGGTGAAGAAGATATAAAAAAGAGCATTGAGATTCTTTTATCTACACGATTAGGAGAACGCATAATGGTACCTGATTACGGCTGTAACCTAGAGGAACTTTTGTTTCAACCCTTAGACCTGAGTCTTAAAACCTATGTAAAAGACCTAATTAAAACAGCAATTCTATATCACGAACCTAGAATTGATGTATTGTCCATTGATATTGACACTACTAATGAGTTAAGTGGTGAGCTTTTAGTAAAAATTGAATATATGATTCGAATTACCAATTCGAGAGGAAATATGGTATATCCTTTTTATAAAGAAGAAGGAAGTGAAATTTAAACACTATGGCAGAAAACTGTAAAGATATTATTTTAACACGTGAGGGTACTTCACAATACCAACGTTTTCTTGATGCTTTAAATCCTGAAAATATTGAACTTCATGATTTTAGCAATGAGGATTGGGTGTTATTTGCATATAATTTTGCAAAACATGTTAATTTCTTTGAAACAAATGATGACCAAACTCCATCTGGAGATTGGCAAGATTTGTTTAATTTATTCAATCTAACTGGTGATATTCCGTTTAGAGATTCTCAAGATTATAAAACGATTTCAGATGATATTTCAAAAATAATTAGTGAGTATAAAGACAAACAATCTTTAACCCCTCACCTAACCCTTTTTATTGCTTTCCTAGAATTATTAACGCTTTCAAAAGAACGATTTAATGCCTTAACCAAAAGGCATCTTGATTTCTATTATAAAAGAGTGTTACAAATAGAAAAATTAGCTCCTAAAGCTGATAAAGCACATATCATTTTTGAATTAGCAAAAAGAATAGATGAATATCAAATTAAAGAAGGAACACAATTAAATGCTGGCAAAGATGAAAATGGAACCAATCTTGTGTTTCAAACATTGAACGAACTTATCGTTAATAAAACAAAAGTAGCAAGTATAAAAAGTCTTTATAATGACACTAATTTAAACGAAATTAAAGTAGCCCAGGTAGCTAATTCACATGATGGATTGGGAGCTGAATTCCCAGATGATAATGCTTTCTGGCATCCCTTTGGATATACTTCTGAACAGGAAGAAAATCCTTCTTCCTTAGCAGATGCTTCTGTTGGATTTTCAATAGCTTCACCTATGTTATCACTTCAAGAAGGTGAAAGAAATGTTGCAATCACAATTCTATTTGACGATAGTGCATCATTACAAGTATTTAATTCAAATGAATTAATTCAACATATCAAATTAGCTTATAGTAGCGATAAAAAGTGGATCGATGCTACTTCTTTGAAAAGCTCATTAATTTTCTTAGGAGAAGGTGAAAATGAAATCACACATACTACAAGTATAATTGGAAGAACATTGAAACTTGTGTTTCAACTTGAAAAAGATATGAAGCCTTTAGTTGGTTTTAATGCAGAACTCTTAGAAGGATCTTACACAACGAACCTTCCTATCGTTAAAATATCGTTTGACACAAGTAATGAAAAAGGATATTCAATTTTTAGAAATTTAATCCATAAAGCTGTAAAAAATATAACAATTGATGTTTCCGTAAAAGGTATATCAAATGTTTCTATTGAAAACGACACTGGTTCATTAAAACCAGATAAACCTTTCTTTCCATTTACTCCACAACCTAAAAATAGTTCTAATTTTTATATAGACTATTCTGAAGTATTTGAAAAAAACTGGAATAAAATAGACATAGATATTTTATGGAAAGATTCACCTTCTTCCTTTGTTAATCACTATTTCGCTTATAGAGATGTTGAAAACTCTAGATATAGTAAGACAAATTATTATAAAGGAATATTTGCTGATGATTCAAATCAAAATCTAACAAAAATCAAAAACCAACCCTTAGATGGTTTATTAGATCACACAAAAAATATAACTGCCGCAAAAACATTTTCAGTAGAAGAAAATCCAGATAATTTAATTGTTCCAAGTGAGGATCATTTTAAGGCAAACTCATTTGTATTACATAAAGAAGAATGGGATTCACAAAACTCTGAAGTGCTACTTTTTAATACAAATAGCAACAATTTACACGAAACCAATTTAAAAATTGATAATAAAGAGTATGACATCAATAAATCTGGACCTATAAAGCTTTCCTTGAATCAATCATTTTTACATGATTTGTTTCCGAAGATATATGCATTAGCACTTTCAAGTGATGATCCAGATACTATTATACCAAATACTCCATATACTCCTTTTGCTGAAACAATCTCTTTAAATTATACAGCTCAAGAGTTTACAGATTTCACTTTATTAACTGAAGAAGATTATGATGAAAACAGAATAAAAATATTTCATGATACTTCTTTTGGTACTTATGAAGAACATAGTTTTTTAAAATCTAAAAGTGTTTCAGAAAAAATTCTAGATAGTGAAAGTGCAGATGTAACAACTTCATGGTTAGTTACAGACTATTGTCATGGAGGTGAATTATATATTGGACTAGAAGGCATTGAAAACTTACAAAACGTTTCTATATTATTTCAAATTTTAGAGGGAAGTGAAAATCCTGAAGCTGATTCATTTGAAGGCAACCAAAAAGTAGAATGGAGTATTCTTTGTAATAATCATTGGAAGATTTTAGAAGATGAAATTTTAACAAACCAAATAGATAACTTTTTACAATCTGGTATTGTTTCATTTTCTATTCCAAAACAAGCTTCAACAGACAATACAAGACATACTAATGGATTAACTTGGATAAAAGCTAAAATACATAAGCAATTTGATGCAGTTTGTAAAGTAATTGATATTCAGGCGCAAGCCGTTGTTGCTGAATTTAATGATAATGAAAACGATCTTTCACATTTAGAAAATGGTTTAACGGCTAACACAATTTCAAAATTAGTTACTAGAGTACCACAAATAAAAACTCTTTCACAACCATTTAATTCTTTTGGCGGAAGCCCTATTGAAGAAGATGTAAATTATTATAGAAGAATAAGTGAACGCTTACGTCATAAAAACAGAGCGATAACTATTTGGGATTATGAGCATTTAATTCTGCAAGAATTCCCAGAAATATTTAAAGCACTTTGTTTAAAACATACCAAAGACACATCTTATATGTCTCCAGGTGAAGTTACCGTTGTAGTGATCCCTGATATTATAAACAAGAATGTGTTTGATATCAATCAGCCAAGAGTGAGTAAAGCAACGCTTAATAAAATTGAAGATTATATCAATAAATTGAATACACTACATGTAGAAGCTAAGGTTATAAATCCAATTTACGAAGAAGTAAAAGTTAGCTTAAGAGTAAGCTTCCATAAAGGATATGATCAAAATTTTTATAAGAAAAAATTAAATGATGATATCTCTAAGTTTTTATCGCCATGGGCTTATGATACCACAAAAAATATTGCATTTGGTGTTGAGCTTCATATAAGTGTTTTAATCGATTATATAGAAGAATTACTATACGTAGATTATCTAGAAGAAGTAACACTAACAAAAGGAAGTAATGAGCCTTTAAAGGTTGTTTCTCCTTCAAAGCCTGGAGCTATTTTAGTTTCTGCTATGAAGCATGATTTACTACCAATAGTAAATGGCTGTTCACCTACCCCAACCGAAGAAAAAGAAATATGTCAGTACTAAATAAACATATAAGTATCACAAAAGAGGTCACTACTTTGGATGATCTGGACTTTAACTTTTTAAAGAAAAAAGGGCTAGAACACATCGAAGAATTAGGGGGTTCAATTTGGACAGATTATAACTCGCACGATCCAGGAATTACCATTCTGGAAATGCTATGCTATGCTATTACTGACCTTGGTATGCGTATTAATTTACCGATTGAAAACCTGTTAAGTAGTCAAGACCCTCTAAAAAACATCAATCAACAATTTTACAAGGCTTCAGAAATACTACCTACAAAATCTGTAACTGCATTGGATTATCGTAAACTGCTTATTGATATTGATGGTGTTAAAAATTGTTGGCCAAGAAAATATAAAAAAGAAGTTCATGTAGATTGTAAGAACAATTTACTTTCCTATAATAAAAATGATTTCAATTCAATTCCTGAAAGCAAAAAGAAAAAATTTAACCTTAAAGGACTGTATCATTTGGTTGTTGATTTTGAATCTGATGATTTAAACGAAATCGAAACTGTAAGTAAAGAAATTAAAAAACGCTACCATGCAAACAGAAATATTTGTGAAGACTTAATAACTATTGAGAAAGTTAAAACTCAACCTATTTCTATTTGTGCTGATATTGAAGTTGAAACTACAGCTGACGAAGAATATATTCATGCTCAAATAGTATATGAAATCAATAATTACTTTGTAAATAATGTTCATTTTTATTCTATAAAACAGATGCTTGATAAAGGGTTTGTTTCTACAGAAATATTTGACGGCCCAATATTAGAAAATGGATTTATAGATATTGAAGAACTTAAAAACTCCGAATTAAAAGATCAGGTTCGATTATCTGACATTATCAATATCATCATGGATATTCCAGGTGTTAAGGTGATAAAAGATATTAGTATGGGAAATTGTGATGATGAAAATATATCACAGTCAATCATATGTATAGATGATGATACTAAGCCTTTATTATGCAAGAAAAGTGTAATTAATTACAACAAAGATGTACTTCCGTTGTCTTTAAATAAGGATAAGGTTGATGAATACTTAGCTCAATTTGAAGCGCTTGAAGAAGTTGCAAAAGACAATGCGAGTAAAAATAAGGAACTCGATATTCCACAAGGAATTTTCTCTGAACCTGGAGCTTACACAACGATGCAAAATGATTTTCCAGATACGTATGGAATAAGTAGTTCTGGACTTTCAGGCAATCCAACAATCCAAAGAAAATCGCAAGCCAAACAACTCAAAGGGTTTTTATTATTCTTTGATCAAATGCTTGCCAGTTATTTCAAACATTTAGAGAAAATGAATGAAATTTTAGCGGTGAATGGAGAGTTAACTAAAACTTTTTTCACTCAAAGTGTACAAGATATTAAGGGTTTTTCTGAATTAGTTAATAATTATGACGAATCAAATAATGATGCATTAGCTGAAGAACTTTTTGAAAAGTTAGACAATAATATTGAACGCAGAAACGAAGTTCTAGATCATTTAATCGCACGATTTGCTGAACGTTTTACAGAATATACTTTTGTTATGAAATCTTTGTACGGCACCAGTGCTGACGAAATTGTACTAAGAAACAAAGAAAACTTCTTAAAAGATTATAAAGAAATAAGTAGCGCTCGCGGGAATGCCTTTAATTATTACAAACAGTCTCCAAGTAATTTATGGGATACTGATAATGTTTCAGGAGTACAAAAACGTATTGCACGATTACTAGGTGTTTCAGATTATACAAGAAGAAATTTAACTAGTTCTTTTGTTGAAATTTATACACTTATAAATTCTGATGGATGCGAAGTGTATAGATGGAGAATTCGAAATCTTGAAAACAGAATTGTGCTTTCAGCTACAGAAGAATATCATGACAATTATTTAGCAACACGTGAACTTTACTTTGCTGTACTTCAAATTATTCAAACAAGCAGTTATAAGGTTGAAAAAGCATTTGAGGAAGGTATTGGAAGTGATACGATTATTGATAATTTTAGAATTCATCAAAGCCCTTCAGGCAAATATTCATTCGATATCATCAATCCAGAAATTGAAGACATCAATGATTCAGATTATATCATTGCCAAACGATTTACTTATTTCAACACACAGGAAGAAATAAAAGAAGCAATTTTAAGCATCATTGATTTTATGAAATACGATTTTACTGAAGAAGGAATTTTTCTTGTAGAACACATGCTTCTTAGACCGGATGTAACTCAATCGGATGTCAATCAAAATCATTTCATGCCAATTTGTACAGACGAATGTACAAGTTGCGAACCCTTAGATCCTTACTCATATCGAGTGAGTATCATTATTCCAGGATATACTTTTAGATTTTATAATACTGACTTCAGAAATTATATGGAAAAAATAATTCGTCAAGAAATTCCTGCTCATATTTTGGCAAAAATATGTTGGGTAGGATATCGAAAAGGAGAAGTTAATAATGCTGAAAATGACTTATTGAAATTCGAAAAAGCATATAAAAAATACCTTTTAAAGAAAACACATTTAGAGCAAGAACAACCAGAACCTGAGTTACAAAACATAATTGAAAGCATCTCTTCGGTGAGCAATGTTTACCCTACGGGAAGATTATTCGATTGTGAAGATGAAGTAGAAGAACTTAGCGGAAAAGTTATTCTTGGAAAAACAAATTTAGGATCACTATAAAATATTGAATCATGTCAACAAAACTAGATCATATAACCACGCAATACAAAAGATTCACAAAGAATCAGGTTTTAACTGAAAGTCATTTAAATGAGGTTCTTGACTATTTTGATGATCAAGATCGTCTTAGTAGAATTTGCCTTAGTGGTACTGGAATTGTATGTGGATTTAATGTAAAATGCACATTAGAAGGAACGGTAGAAATTACGCAAGGAAGTGGAGTTACAACAGATGGTGATTTGTTTCATTTATATGAAATAGATGAAGAAACTTCAGAAAAAATCATTGATATAGATAAAAAAGTATATACTCATTATAGAGTCTATGACAATGAAAAATCTCCTTATAATCCTTTCTTTTATCAAGGAAATAATCAAATTGATTTATTCGAATTATTAACTGAAGAAGGTGACGAAGAAACCTTTCCCATATCACAATTAGGAACAAACCATCAACTTGCTATAAAAGATGCAGTGGTGCTGTTATACTTAGAAACCTATGAAAAAGATCAGGACCTTTGTGTGAGTTTATCATGTGATAACCAAGGAGCTGAAATCATAGGGAATTATAAAGTATTAGTTACTAGTAAAGCAAATGCAGCACATATAAAAAGTTTTGACACAACCCTTTCAAAAACCAATTTTGAGCATTTATTTTATCAATTACCAGATATTTTAGCTAATAGAGCTATTGTTCTAAAAGAAGACTTTGATAACGTTATTAAACTTAGAAATAAGTTTGCAGCAGAAACATTAAAAAATAACATCATAAATCGTGTTAAACAAGGATTTAGCATTCTTCTTAATGGACTTTCATTTTATGATGCTAGAAATTTAATCAATCAAAGAATTGATAGTTTATTTAGCTATACTGAAAACAATGTTCCGTATGATTTTCAATATAGATACGATTTACTTAAAGATATTATAGATACTTATAATGAAATTAAAAACCTTCTGGCAATCGCTGAAGCATCAAACTGTTGTGCTGATATTAAGGCGTTTCCGAAGCATTTAATGCTAGGAGAAGTTGAAAAAGAAAATAATTGTTATGAATATAGACATGGTTTTTATAAATCTCCAATTCTAAATTCTAACAGTAGCAATTGTGGAAGTTGTGACCCTAAAGAAGGAAATCAAAGCAATGAAAACACATTACCAGAGGATGTCATTAACTTTGAATTTTTCAACCTTGATATTTGTTATGATGCAGCAACGCATGAAAAACATTTAAAGCATCTTATCAAGCGAGTTGTTTTAATGGTTACCAATTATAATTCTTACTATAATTATATTAAAACAACACCTTCTTTTCTTTTAGGTGAAGTAAATTTAAAAGCAATTCCTTTCTATTTCAATGTAGGTAATCATCTTATTTCCTCATGGAATTTCGATAAAACAATTAAAGGAAAGCATTTAAAAAATATAAGCTATCATAATAGTTTATTGGATATTAAACGTCCTTTAAAGTTTTCAATTGATCATGATTTTTATAGAATTGAAGGGCATCAAGGCGTAAATTATAAACAAGTTTTATCTGTGCTAAAAGAAACTAAACGCACCAATGCATTATCTTTTAATGTGGTTGCATTGTCTATTAATTCATCTGAAGCAACTGAATTGCTAGAAAATTATACTTCCTATTATCTAGAAAAAAATATAGGATTAGAACATAAAGCAGGTGTAACTCCAGGAGGAACATTTGTAATTATTTACCAAGAAGGTGAACATGAAACCTATCCATATTATGGCTATTATGGTTATGAATATTATGGATATGAATATGGCAATAATCGTATTCCTTTTGGAAATGATTTTGTAGAAGAAGATACTGATAACACAAGAAATAGTAGAGAAAGTGTATTAAATCCTGTAATAGCAGACTTTATGCTTCCGTATCTATGCTGTGATGATAATATAGTTGAATTACGCCTTCCTGTTGATCATTTATGTTTTACAAATGAAACTGAACCTTTAGCTTTTGAAGTTTCTCCGAAAGGTGGTTTTGTAGAGGCAATTGTTGAAGAAGGACTTAATGGCGGTGTTATAAGAAATGATGCTGGAAGTTTCCTTTTTGATCCGAATGAAGTAAGTGAAGAATTACACGGAGTTGAAATCATTTTTAGAGTCAACAACCTTGATACAGAATGTAAAATAACCATTCAACCTGAAGTTATATTTAATGTAATTCTAGGTGCAATTATATATGATTATAATGCAAATACAGCTAACGTAACGTTCAATATTAATGGCAATTCTATACCAAACGGACAAGAATTTAGTTGGAATTTTGGAGATGGTTCGAATGTATTAATTTCTTCAAACCAAACCATTACGCATACTTATAATCTTGATGATATAGATGGTACAAATGTTATTGTTACTACAAATGCTACAAATGGAGAATGTAGTACTGAAGTTGAAACACAAGTAGAATTTGTTATTATTCCAGATATTTCTTTAGATGAAACAGAATTTTGCCGAAACGATCAATCCTTATATCAATTCAATGTCATCCCTCCTACTTCAGAATTAACAATTGAAGGAGAAGGTGTAGGACAAAATGCTTCTGGATTCTTCTTTATTCCTGCAAATGTACCTGATAGTGTTACAACAGTAACTTTTACTGTAAATGGTGTGATTTCTAGTTTTATAGTTACAATGAATGAAGCTCCAACAGCTAATTTCACTCATCAAATCGTAAATGAACAGTTAATACTAGATAATAATTCATCCTTAACATTGAACTATCAATGGAATGTAGATGGAGAAATTATCAATCGAACAACTCGTAACAGAGTAGTGCGAAATTTAAGCATATTTAATACTGATATTATAACTATTTCTTTAAGAGCAAATAGTGAAGATTGTGGTTTTGCAATGGACGGCCCTAGAGAGGTTGTAATTAGAGAAACACAAGAGCTTACTTGTGAAGAAAGAGCTGAGTTATTTATGAATAATACGCTTGCTGAATTAAATGAAATTAAAAACAACCCTTTATTTAATGAGCTTCCAGACCAAACAATCATCCTTTTTAATGATTTAGCGGGTAAATATACTCAAGTAGAAAGTAGGTTGTCTGAATTTTTAAGAGGTGATCATAACAATAATTTACCTCAATTATTCAACCAACCTTTTTATATAGATCTTCTTGAAAGTATCCGTCTTTCTGAAACAGATTTTGACCAACGAGTTTTAGAAAAATTGTCAGAATTAATTATAAAACTAGCATATACAATTTTGAGATGTCAAGATTCAGATATGATTGTTGAGTTTGAAACAAGTATAACTCGAATTTTAAAAGACATTACTA
Source organism: Flavobacteriaceae bacterium (assembly GCA_019090365.1). GTDB lineage: Bacteria > Bacteroidota > Bacteroidia > Flavobacteriales > Flavobacteriaceae > Marifrigoribacter. The sequence continues at coordinate 3,060 of JAHRWC010000265.1, read as the reverse complement.
ATTTCTTAGAACAATTAAAGAATAATGGAATTCAAATAGATTCAGAAGGTTTAATTCTAGAATATTTAGAAAGTATAAAAGAAACTTTTGCTGATTTTAATTTTATTTCTTCTGAAATAGATAGTCAAATAGCAGCATTACAATAAAATAATGAAAAGTGCTAACCACAACATCCAGAAAGTATTTCTTGAGGTTAATACGCAAACTTCCAAAAAAGCGTATGACCTCAAGGATACTATAGATGATTTTTTAAAAGAGCACTTATTTCCGTTTATTGATGGGTATTTTGATTCGCTAGATTTTAATTCAAATGTAAGCTACCAATTAGAAGGCCTTGAACTTTCACTTTCTGTACATGGTGACTTGAAGATTAAGGATATGATTCCTAATTTAAAAAAACAATTAGATAAAGTATTTCTTACAGACAATAGCAATGTTCTAAAATTACAATCTAAAAAATCATTTAATAAATTAAGTGAATCTGAAAATAAAGTGAATACCCTACTCTATTTTTTAGAACACGGAAATTATCCTTGGTGGGTTGAAAATATAACTAATACGAATCAATCTGTTGAAGCATTACTATATGATTGTATTGAATCTCCAGAATTTATTATTGCTTTCAAGCGTAAATTAGAAGGCTCAATTTTTAAAGAACGCACTATACTTCAGGTTTCAAATGTGTTTTTAAGCCTTCTCATTTTAAAATCGAGCAATCATTCTAAGAAATCTACACTCTCATTTATAAAGTCAAAACGCTTTAATAGCTTATTAGTTAAATCCGATAAGAAATTTAAACATCCTATCTGGAGTTTTTTAATAGATTATTCTCAAAGCAATAGTCAATCTAACAAAAAAATAGAGCAAAATTTCTTTGGAACGATAAAAAAAATATCATCAAACAAAGGTTCAAAAAACAACAATAGCTTAATTAAAATCATAGAAGAATTTGATAAGGCAACTCTCTTTCACAAGTATTCAACAGAAGATTTTACAAAAATTATTCAGCAGCAAAAACATTCAGCTGTTTTATTAGATTCAGAGAAAAATCAAAAGAATCATAAAAGTAAAGAAGAAACTTCAGGTATAAACCTTAGAAAAAAGGCTGCTAAAGATCAATTAAAAACTGACAATTCATCTATCAAAAAAGATAGTACCCAAAAGAAATCTAATAAGGATCTTTCAAATTCTAAAAAGTTAAAGAAGGATATAGAAATAATTCAAAATAAAGAAGAATTAGAGAGTTCAACAATAAAAGAAACACTCGAGACAAATATTTCAGAATTACCTATTGTAAAAGAAAACCCTACTTCAGAAGAAAAAACAATAAGTATAAATGATGGTTTATTAAAACAAGAAGGTGCTTTTTATGTAGAAAACGCTGGACTGATTTTATTACATCCTTTTTTAAAATCCTTTTTTGAAAACTGCTCTTTATTAGATGAGCAACAAAAGATAAATAATCCAACATTAGCAATTCATTTACTTCATTATTTAGCAACAGGTAAGGAGAAGCAATATGAGCATTTACAGCTCATGGAGAAGTTTTTATGTGTTTTACCTATACAACATCCTATAAGTCGTGAAGTAGTTTTAAGTGATGAAATAAAAGAGAAAGCGAAAGAACTCTTAGAAGCTGTTTTAAAACATTTGCCAATGTTAAAGAGTACTTCTGTTGGTTTATTTCAAAATGAATTTTTACAAAGACCAGGGAAACTAATCATTGAAAACAACACAACAAAACTTATTATAGAACAAAAGACACAAGATCTGTTATTAAAAAATATTCCTTGGAATATCTCAGTAGTAAAACTACCATGGCATAAAAGATTATTCTTTGTGGATTGGTTAAATTAAAATCTATGAACTATTTAAAAAAAGATAACCTTTCAATTTACCACGAACAGAAAGCTACGTTTCAATTTATTTATGATCATGTAGATCTTTCAAAAATTACGTTTGTGGGCGGAGTAGCTGATTATATTAATCTTAGAGATTATTATAAAATGCCAGTTCATGATTTAGATATTATTTTTCAAGATGAAGAAGATTTAAAAGAAATTATAAAAAAGATTGGAGTAAAAAAGTATACAAGTTCTTTTTATAAAATTGACCAAATGGAAGTATTGGTAGCAAAGTTTTTTATTAATAATAAAAGTGTTCATATCGACTTTTTTAAACTCAATAATATAAGAGAAGGTATTTCAAAATCTTATTTATTAGGAAAACAAGTACAACATTCTTCTTTTAAATCGATGCAGACCTTCCATAACACCTATGTAGGTAAACTTACTTCAGATGTTTTGGGAGAAAAATATGAATGGAAACGGTTATATAAACATAGTAAAAAAGCCTCGCTGTATAATATGATTACTTATCAGAAAGAAAAACTAGTTAAAGAATTAATCCATGCATAAAGAACCTAGAATCATATATAGTTTAAGCGCTTTTCCGCTAATAAATAACCGATGGTTTCAGGGTAATAAACTTAAAGAAACTATTTATATGACTGCACTTAGTGTGCTTTACAGTCATTTATGGTATGAAGATATTGAATTGTATGTGGATGAAACAGCCTATAAGTATTTATATATGCTTCCTTGTAAAGTAACTTTAATCAATATTGATAAGCATAAAGAGTTGTGGATGAAATCAAAAATTCATGCCATAGCTCAACAAAACAAACCCTTTATTCATATTGATACAGATGTATTTATCACCAAAAAAATTGATTTCAATTTTAAAAATTGTTTGCTTGAAAGAAAGGAAGGAACCTATAAATATCATTATAAGAAACAAGTTGCATTTTTTTCAAATTACACAGAGCATTTAGACCATTGGCATGAAGATCTTGGCTATTCATTTAGCTGCGGAATTTTAGGATTTAATGATATGAATTTAAAAAATGAATTTATAGATGCCTATTATGCATTAGAAGATATATTCATAAAAAATAGAGCTTCCTATCAGCCTTTAAAAGAAAGAGGATATGAGCCATGTATCGTTATTGAACAATACAACCTTGCGAGTTTATTAAACTCAAGAAATATTAAGCCAAAT
>JAHRWC010000264.1 GCA_019090365.1 Flavobacteriaceae bacterium | reverse complement strand
TTCAAATCTTATTACTAAAGGATTAATTCCACCGAAACGAGTTTCCGTTTTTAATTTGTTGTTATCATCATATTCATATTGCCTTTCTAAACTTCCATTATTAAAAACATTTTTTAATAATAAGATCTCTAATGGCTCTACTTGATTATTATCATTTGAATTTGAATCATCTGAAGAAGAGCAACTCATTACAAAAAAACTTAATAATATAATTGAAAAAAAATACTTCATGGTTTTTATCGGTTTCAACAATCTCGCCTAATTTAAAAAGCGGTCAAAATGACACATTATTTTTTTGAATGATCTAGGGCTGCTTTCACAAATGCCACAAATAATGGATGTGGGTTTGCAACTGTACTTTTATATTCTGGATGATATTGTACTCCAACAAACCAAGGATGTGAAGGTATTTCTACAACCTCAACTAAATTAGTTTCTTGGTTAATCCCAGAAGATTTCATTCCAGCTTCTTCTAGTTGCTTTCTAAATGAATTATTATATTCATATCTGTGGCGGTGACGTTCCTCAATATTTGAAGAACTATAAATTGAACCAACCAAACTATCTTTCACTAATTCACATTTCCAAGCACCTAAACGCATCGTTCCACCCTTATTAGTAATGCTCTTTTGGTCTTCCATTAAATCAATTACAGGAAATGGAGTTTCTGGATTCATCTCTATTGAATTTGCCTTTTCTAATCCTAAAACATTCCTTGAATATTCTATCACTGCCATTTGCATACCTAAACAAATCCCTAAAAAAGGTAGTTTATTTTCTCTAGCATAACGTACTGTTTCAACCTTTCCTTCAATCCCTCTTTCACCAAATCCTGGGGCAACTAATACTGCATCTAGATTTGATAATTTTTCAGTTATATTCTCTTTATTGATAAACTCTGAATGAATAGAAATTACATTCACTTTCACTTCATTTGTAGCACCTGCATGTATGAATGATTCTAATATTGACTTATAAGAATCTTGAAGCTCAACGTATTTACCTATCAATCCGATATTAACTGAATGTTTCGGGTTTTTATGTCTTGTAAGAAACTGATTCCAACGTTCTAAGTTTGGGCTTGAAACTTTTGACAAACTTAGTTTGCTTAATACAATTGTATCTAGGCCTTCTTCCAACATTAGATTAGGTACATCATAAATTGTAGATGCATCGATAGATTCAATAACGGCTTCTTTTTGAACGTTACAAAACAATGCTAATTTTCTACGTAGATCATCTGAAAGATGGTGTTCTGTACGACACACTAAAATATCTGCACGAATTCCGCTTTCCATTAATGTTTTAACAGAATGCTGCGTTGGTTTGGTTTTCAATTCACCAGCTGCTTTCAAATATGGAACTAAAGTAAGATGAATAACCAAAGCATTGTCATCTCCTAATTCCCATTTTAACTGACGTACAGCTTCAATATATGGCAATGATTCAATATCACCAACAGTACCTCCGATTTCAGTAATTACAATATCGAATTCACCACTCTTTCCAAGAATTTGAACACGTTCTTTTATTTCGTTAGTAATATGAGGAATCACCTGAACAGTTTTTCCTAAAAATTCGCCACGACGCTCTTTTTCAATTACGCTTTGGTAGATTCTTCCTGTAGTCACATTATTTGCTTGTGAGGTAGGAACATTTAAAAAACGCTCGTAGTGTCCTAAATCTAAATCGGTTTCAGCTCCATCATCGGTCACATAACATTCACCATGTTCATAAGGATTTAAAGTTCCTGGATCAACATTTATGTATGGATCTAATTTTTGAATGGTTACTTTATAACCTCTTGCTTGTAACAATTTTGCTAAAGAGGCTGCGATGATTCCTTTTCCAAGAGAAGATGATACTCCGCCCGTTACGAATATGTACTTTGTAGTGCTCATACTGTGTTAACTATACGGGAGGCAAAGATACAGTTTTATTGGTAGATGAATGAAAAATAAATTCTAAAAATCTAAAGGAATTTTAATCGTAATGAGAACGCCTTTTATTGATGATTAATTTCTTAATTAATGGCTCTAATCCATTGATTTTTATTTCATTCATTTCACGCATCATATTCCCTAGTTTACCTTCAGGAAACCCTTTTTGCTGAAACCACACATAATATGCTTCAGGAATATTCACTAAAAACTGTCCTTTGTATTTTCCAAAAGGCATTTTATAGTTTGCTAGCTCGATTAAATGTTTAGGATCGGGTTTATCTCCAAGGTTCATACACTACAATTTCTTTTTGAACAAAGGTTTCCCATTTTAGTTCGCCTTCTCTATTTTTTGAATGATCTGATTCTTTATCGAAAAGGTGTTGCATTGCTACTCTTTCTTGTTCAGTATCATTATACAACTTCATTATTTCTATTTTAATGTTATCTGTAAAAACAAAATTTTCTATTTTCCGACGAAGAATTCGTGCGTGTAATTCAGAAATATCAAAATGAGTTTGTTCGTGATTTAAAATATTCTGATTCACTTGAGAAGCGATATACCAGGAAGTTTCAGGATAAAAATAACTATGAACTTCATATTTGTAATCTATAACATCTCCTTTTTTTGAAAAAGAATAAGAAAATGATAAGCCAGAATTTGTACTTGCTACATAACCGCTATTCAATTTAGGTTTTCCTTGAAAATCTTCCCAAGTAAGTTTTTGAGAATCACTCCAAGCCATTTTTACTGTATCTCCTTCAGAAGGAAATAATAGAAAGGTAATAACTAAAAAACGTAAGATTGAAAACATAAAAACAATAACGTGAAAATTAGTTTTTTATTGAATCAAGAAAACTAGGTAAAATCTAAAATGATTATTTTATAACTTCAAGTTGAAGATTTTCATCGTACTTAACTATATAAAATGCATTGTTTTGATAGCCAGAAAATAATTTTTTAGAATAATGAAATTTGTTTTCAATGTATTCTGTGACAAAATCATTGTTAGTAGCATCATAAACATCGTCTGCAGAGGCTAATCTTAAAATTACATCGTAAGTAACATCAAAACCCCTTACAGCATATCTATTCGGTAATACACCGTATTTATTCTTATAGCTTGTTACAAAAGCATTAGGCTCTTTATAATTATACGATTTATTAATCGATGGAAATGTAAAACCAAGTTTAGCTAGATGAAAATTAGATATATCATGAAAATCATAGACTTTTCCTTTATCCAAAGTAAACAACCTAAGTTTAGCTTCATCTGGCATTCCGTTAAGCAGTCCTACAACATTACTCACTAACACAGGATCTGTCGATTCTAAAATCACCCAATTCTCTTTAGTATTATCTACTTTCGCTTGAATATCATTTACATAAATATAAGCTCCTTTTCTTAAACTAATTGTTTTAGTTCCAGGTAAAGCAGAAATTATTTTAGCTTTTTGAGCACTTCGTTTAGAATCGCTAACTAAAATAATATTTTTCCCTTCACTATTATCATTTATGAAATTAATCATCGCTTTTTCTAACATTGCATCAGTAGGCAATGTTTGAAATAAGTTCGATGAAATTTTCATTTCTCTATTACTCAATGGAGAAAAAATTGGCGTATCTGTTTTCTTTAATAACTGAGTTGCCTTAATCACATTCTTTTCTAATAACGGGCCAATAACTGCGTCAACATTAGAAAAATCTTTATTAGAAATTAAAGAGGTTACTTTACTATCACTTGCTTGCGTATCTAGCACATCAACCTCTAAAGAAATGCCTTTATCTTTTGCAAATTCAGTAGCCATTAAAACACCACTGTAAAAATCTAACGCTACTCTTAAAGTTCTATTCCCTTTAAGTAGGTCTTTATCTGAATCTAAAGAATCTGATGCAACTTTTTGTAACTGAAATGGAAGCATCACAACCAATTTCTTTTTTGATCTGTTTACAATTCCATCTTCAAGGTTTATGACATTTGAAATTTCAGAATTAACCTCTCCATTTTTCTTCGGAATTTTTAAAATCATTCCATCTTTTAGTCCATCCTTTGCATATGGATTAAGTCTTATAATTTCATCTTTCGATAATCCTAATTTAACTTTCAATCTGAAAAATCCTTCTTTAGGTTGTACTTCGTAAAATTCATATAACTCTTCTTCTATTACAGAAGAACCTGTTGTAGAAGTATTTGGTACTTTTAAAACATCTCCTATTTTTAAACCTTCTTTAATATTTGGGTTTAATTCTTCTAATTCAGCAATTGTAACTCCATATTTACGAGCAATCCCATACTTTGTTTCCTTAGCTGAAACTGTGTGTTTTGAAGCTTCTGAAGTAGTGCCATTTTCATTGTTATTAGGATCAACAACTTCAGTAACAACCTGCTTTAGATTAATAGGAATTTGAATCTTTTCTCCTTTTTTTAATTCCTTCGAATATAAATGCTTGTTAAATTTCTTAATATCATCTACACTTACATTGTATTTTTTTGCAATACTAAAAAGTGTCTCTCTACGCTTTACTCTATGTTTTTTAAATTTAATTTCCTGGCTTGTAGCATTAATCACATCATCTACTGGAAGAATCAATACATTAAAAGCAGAAACTCCATTTCTAACTTCAGGATTTAAACGAATAATTTCACTTTCACTAATACCATATACTTTAGATATACTCGTAATGGTTTCACCATTTTTTACTGTATGACTTCGGTATTTTTCTTGTGCATTCAATGTTGAATTCACTAATAAAAAACAAATAATTGGTATGTAATATAAAATCTTCATAGTTGGTTTATTCCCATTCAATAGTTGCTGGCGGTTTAGAACTAATATCATATACTACTCTATTAACGCCTTTAACTCTATTTATTATATGATTAGAAGTTTCTTGCAAAAATTCGTAAGGTAAATTTACCCAATCTGCAGTCATTCCATCTGTTGATTCTACGGCTCTTAATGCTACCACTTTTTCATACGTTCTTTCATCTCCCATTACACCTACACTATTTACAGGTAATAACATTGCTCCTGCTTGCCAAACTTTATCGTATAAATTCCATTTTTTTAATCCATCGATAAAAACAGCATCTACTTCTTGTAATATACGAACTTTTTCAGCGGTGACATCTCCTAAAATACGTATTCCTAATCCAGGCCCTGGAAATGGATGCCTTCCTAATAAATTAGCATCAATCCCCATTTCAGCTCCTACTCTTCTTACCTCATCTTTAAATATCATTCGTAAAGGCTCTACCACTTTCAACTTCATGAAATCTGGTAAACCACCTACATTATGATGCGATTTAATGGTAGCTGAAGGGCCTCCAGTTACTGAAACACTTTCAATAACATCTGGATAAATAGTTCCTTGAGCTAACCAATTTACATCTTTAACTAAATTTGCTTCATCATCAAACACTTCAATAAAAACGCGTCCTATTGCTTTACGTTTTCCTTCAGGATCACTTATTCCTTTTAAGGCTTCCAAAAATCGTTCCGAAGCATCAACCCCTTTTACATTTAATCCCATATGCTTGTATTGATCAAGCACATTTTCAAATTCATTTTTTCTAAGCAACCCGTTATTTACAAATATGCAATACAGGTTTTCTCCTATTGCTTTATGCAATAAAATTGCAGCCACTGTAGAATCAACTCCACCGCTTAATCCAAGCACCACTTTATCGTTTCCTAGTTTTTCTTTTAAACCTGAAACGGTTGTATCTACAAAAGCAGCTGGTGTCCAATCTTGTTTTACTCCAGCAATATGTACTAAAAAGTTTTCTAGTAGTTTTTTACCGTCAGTGGTATGATATACTTCTGGATGAAATTGAATCGCATAAGTTTCTTCTCCTTCAATTCTATAGGCTGCATTAGCAACATCGTTTGTACTTGCTAAACGCACACCATTTGTTGGCAATTCAGCTATCGTATCACTATGACTCATCCAAACTTGAGTTCCTTCATTGATTCCTGCAAAAATTCCATTATGATCATGAATAGACGCAAGGTTAGCTCGTCCATATTCTCTTATATCTGAAGGTGCTACTTTTCCACCATTAAAATGTGCTAAGTATTGTGCGCCGTAACAAACCGCTAAAAGAGGTTTGTGACCTTTTATTTTTGAAAGGTCTGGATGCGGAGCATCATCGGCGCGTACCGAAAATGGACTCCCCGATAATATCACCGCTTTAAAACTTTCTAAATCTTCTGGAATTTTGTTGTAAGGATAGATTTCACAGTAAATATTTAACTCTCTTACACGCCTAGCGATAAGCTGTGTGTACTGTGAACCAAAATCTAAAATAAGGACCTTGTTTTGCATAGGCAAAAGTAAATAAAAAATGGCTTTTCCCTAA
>JAHRWC010000263.1 GCA_019090365.1 Flavobacteriaceae bacterium | reverse complement strand
TCGTCGGCAGCGTCAGATGTGTATAAGAGACAGGCTTTATATGGTAATTACTCATAATTTTATTTTTTAATGTTTTCCAACTTTATGTGTTATAAATACGTTTTTAATTTCATCAACAATAGTAGGGTCATCAATAGTTGAAGGAATTTTTAATTCGTCTTTGTCTGCTATGCCTCGCAACAATTTACGAAGAATTTTACCAGATCTAGTTTTTGGTAATCGATTGACTAAAATCACTTGTTTTAAAGAAGCAACAGCACCAATACTATTTCTTACATCTTGTATTACTTCGGTTTGAATTACTGACTCAGCGATGTTATTATCAGATTTTGTTACTGCTAATGCCAATGGGATTTGACCTTTTAAATCGTTACTAATTCCTATCACAGCACATTCTGCTATTGAGGAATGTGAAGCAACTATTTCTTCCATATCTGCTGTAGATAACCTGTGACCAGCGACATTAATTACATCATCAACACGACCAGTAATGAACACATATCCATCTTCATCTTTATAGCCTCCATCACCAGAAAAATAATACCCAGGAAAGCGATCTAAGTATCCTGCCTGGAATCGCTCAGGGTTACCCCAAATGCTTTTCAAATTTCCAGGAGGTAAGGGAAGTTTCACCGTTACATAACCTTCCGTTCCATTAGGAACTATTTCTCCTTCTTCACTTATAATTTGAATGTCATAACCACAAACAGGGAAAGTAGCAGAGCCTGGTTTTACTTCAGCTAATTCAATTCCGGCCATATTAGCTAACATAGGCCAACCAGATTCAGTTTGCCACCAATGATCTATAACAGGGACTTTAAGCATGTCTTCTGTCCATTTTAAGGTAGCTGCATCACAGCGTTCACCTGCTAAAAACTGATATTTTAAATGTGAGATATCATATTCCTTTAAAAATTCTCCATTAGGATCTTCTTTTTTGATAGCGCGAATTGCAGTAGGTGCAGTAAACATAACTTTTACTTGATGTTCTTCAATAATTCTCCAAAATGTAGAAGCATCTGGAGTTCTAATTGGTTTGCCTTCAAATAATATAGTTGTGTTCCTATTAAGTAATGGAGCGTATACAATATAACTATGTCCTACAACCCAACCTACATCACTAGCTGCCCAATACACATCACCTTGTTCTACACCATAAATGTTTTTCATTGAGAATTTTAATGCAGTTGCATAACCACCTGTATCTCGTATGATTCCTTTTGGTTTTCCTGTAGTACCTGAAGTGTATAAAATATAGGAAGGATGTGTAGATTCAATTTCAATAGGATCTGCAGGTGTTGCTGTTTTAACTGCTGAAAGATAATCGATATCGTAAGGTTTTCCTGGTGTATCTGCACCTAAATGTCTTTGGTATAATATTACACTATTAGGTTTATGTTCAGCTATTTTGATAGCTTCATCAACGTAAGGTTTATAAGGTATGATTCGGTCTATTTCAATTCCACTTGAAGCGGTAAGAATCACTTTCGGTTTACAATCATCAATTCGAATTGCTAATTCGTTGGGTGCAAATCCACCAAAAACCACAGAATGTATCACGCCAATTCTAGCACAAGCGAGCATTGCATACACTGCTTGTGGTATCATGGGCATATAGACAATTGCTGTATCTCCTTTTTTAAGTCCTATTTCCTTTAATACACCAGCTAACTTTGAAACTTCCTGATGTAATCTATTATAGGTGATAATTTCTTTTGAGTTAGTCACTGGAGAGTCATAAATTATTGCATTTTGTCTCCCATACCCATCTTCAATGTGTTTATCAATACATAAATAACTTAAATTAAGTGTACCGTCTTCAAACCACTGATTATAACCCTCTTCATTTTTTGAGAGAATATTTTTTGGTTCTTTGTACCAAGCTAGATTATTAGCTTGTTCTTTCCAAAATTCGGAAGGTTGCTCTATACTTCTTTTGTAGATTTCTTGATACATCATGATTTTGCTTTTTTAGAATTAAATAAGCCAAACCAATTAGGATTCAATACTTTTAGTTTGATGAGTACCCATATTATAATAACAAAGCAAGCGCCTATAACTATTGAATTAGCTATACTAACGGTTTGTTCATTTTCTAATTTAAATCGAAGGTATAAGGATATTATAGCGTAAATACAGATAAAGATATCTGAAGCTAAGGGATTTAATCGAAATTTCATATTAACTATCTTAGATTAAACATTGGTTGTTTGCACACAAAACCAAAGGTTAATTAAGTAGTTCAAGTATTTCAGATACTATTTTTTTTATTGAAAAAGGTTTGGTTAGATATTTATCGGCTCCAAGTTTTAATCCTTTTTCTATATCTGAAACTTTATTCTTCGCTGTTAAAAATACAACTTTTGTACTTTTTAAGCTCTTATTTTCTTTAATATATTTTAAAGTTTGATATCCATCTACATTTGGCATCATGATATCAAGCAATATTACATCTGGAATATTACTCTCTAAAATCTGTAATGCTTCACTACCATCTCTTGCAATAAACACCTCAAAATTTTGCTTTTTAAAGGTATATTCTAAGGTCATTACAATATTCGGCTCGTCATCTACAATTAATATCTTCCTCATTTTCAGGAGTACAATTTACTTAAAAGGTAACGTAAAAACAAAATTCGCTCCTTTTTTATTATTCTTAACTGCCCAAATTTTACCTTGGTGCTTTTCTATTATTTGTTTGCTAATCGCTAAACCTAAACCACTTCCTTCTGGTTTTATTGTGTTTTGATTCTTGGATTGATAAAATTTATCAAAAATGAAATCGATGTCTTCATCAGGAATTCCTTTTCCATTATCAATGATATGAATTTCAATTCTTTTCTTTTTGATGATACAATTAATTCTAATTTTTCCTTTTTCAGCTTCACAAAATTTTATAGCGTTTGAAAATAAATTAGTAAGGACTTGTAGTATTCTATCTTCATCAAATTTTATTTCTATACTGCTTAGTGCATTATTGATAATTTCAATTTTCTTATTAGCTGCTAAATGTTGAATACTATTAATAGCTTTAGAAATAGTAAGTTTAATATCGTTTTTATGAATATCTAATTGTTGCCTTCCTGTTGAAAGTTTTTCGAAATCTAATATGTTGTGAATTAATCTTGATAGCCTCTCTGAATCCTGAAGTATGTTTTTTAAGAATTGAGCTTTAATTTCTGAAGGCATATCATCCTCTTCATCCATTAAAAGTTCGGTAGCTGCTCTAATACCAGTGATAGGGGTTTTTAATTCGTGTGCAACAGTGTCTAAAAATTCATCTTTTTGTTTGTCTTTGCTTATAAGTTCTTCATTTGCATCTTTCAGCATATTGGTTAGCGAAGTAAGTTCAGATGATTTTTCTTTTAATGATTTGTTTCTTGCTATGGTTTCTTTAGATTCTTCAAGAATCTTTAATACTTCAACTAAGCTAATTTCTTCTTCTTTTACAACACTCGATATTAATATTTTAGCAGAAGCATTTCCAATACTTCC
>JAHRWC010000262.1 GCA_019090365.1 Flavobacteriaceae bacterium | reverse complement strand
GTACGTGTGCAACCACTCGTTTCACTCGTTCTCACATTAAAAATTTTAATAATACTTTTAATATTTATTAATGTTCGTTTCATTACTGCAAAGAAACAAGATTATTTTAATTGAGGTTCATAATTAGGGATGTCTTTCAAAAAATCATATTTTTCATTTTTAAAATCCATTTTACAATAATAATGATCCAACCCATTGGTAATCATTAAGTAATTAGCTTGTAATACAAAGTTATAGCGTGCTATTTGGTCAAAAGTTTTTTGAGTAATTTTTATTGAAGGAGCTTTACATTCAACAATAATATGTATGCTTCCGTCAGCATTAAACACAACAATGTCATATCGTTTAATCGTATCATTGAGTTTAATTTGTTTCTCTACATTAATATGCGATAGAGGATATTTCTTTTCAGAATTTAATAAATGAACTACATGTTGTCGCACCCATTCTTCTGGAGTTAAGACCACGAATTTTTTTCGTACAATATCAAAAATCAACGTTTTATTTTCGTTACTTTTGAATCTGAAACTATAGGAAGAAAAATGTAACTCTTGCATACGGCAAAGTAACTATATTCCATTAATTATTCAATAGAAATTTGTGCCTTTAGAAAAAGCAAAACACATTGTAGAAAGTATTAAGAAAGGAGCTATTAAACCTGTTTATTTTTTAATGGGTGATGAAGCGTATTATATTGATGCTATTTCAGATTTTATTGAGAAATCCATTCTTTCAGAAGAAGAAAAGGGTTTTAATCAGATGGTTTTATATGGCCGTGATGTTAGTATAGATGATATTGTAAGTACTGCAAAACGCTTTCCAATGATGGCGGAACGACAAGTTGTGATTGTTAAAGAGGCACAAGATTTAACAAGAACAATCGAAAATTTAGTTGCTTATGTTGAAAATCCTCAACCTTCAACTGTTTTAGTAATTTGTTATAAATATAAAAAGTTAGATAAACGTAAGAAACTTATTAAAGCTATTATTAAAAATGGTGTTGTTTTTGAAAGTAAAAAACTATACGATAATGAAGTGCCCGACTGGATAAGAAGAGTTTTATCGGGTAGAGGTTATACCATTACTCCCAAAGCTTCTCAAATGTTATTAGAATTTCTTGGAAATGATTTAGGGAAAATTAATAATGAATTAGAAAAACTACAATTAATTATAGAAAAAGGAGCTCAGATTACTCCTCAATTAATAGAAGAAAATATAGGGATTAGTAAAGATTATAATAATTTCGAATTACAAAGTGCTATTAGTAAAAGAGATTTTAAAAAGGCGTTTGGAATTATACAATATTTTGCTCAAAACCCAAAAAATCATCCATTAGTAATGACGATTGCTTTAATGTATAGTTTCTTTTCAAAAATTTTAAAATACCACGCACTTACAAACAAATCTGAAGCCCCTAGAGCTTTAGGAGTGAGTCCTTACTTTATTAAGGAATATGAGCTTGCTTCAAGAAATTATCCTATGAAAAAAGTAAGTGCAATTATTGCTTCTATTCGTGAGATAGACCTTAAAAGTAAAGGGGTTGGTGTTGCAAATCTTTCGCAGGCAGACTTGCTTAAAGAGCTGATTGTTAAAATAATGAACTAAATTGTCTTTTTTTATAAAATAATAGTTTTTAAAACATGATAACTATCATATTTCTGAAAATATAACGATAGTATTTTTGACCCATAATTCAAAAACTAAATCATGAAAAAAACAATTTTATTAGCCGTTATTACAATTTTTACTTTCTCAAATTTATTTGCTCAAGAAGCAACTGAGTCTAATGGACTTCAAGGAGCTTGGTGGGGAATGGGTACTTTCCAATATTCAGATGATGAAACTACATCTTCTTATACAATTTTACCTATCGTAGGTAACTTTATCGCTCCAACAGTAACTGTTGGTTTAGGTGCAGGTTATATGTCTACTGAAACTGATGGATTTGATTCTGTTGGTACTTTTGTAGTGATGCCTTTAGTAAGAAAGTATTGGAGTGTTTCTGATAAACTTTACCTTTTTGGTCAAGCAGATGTTCCATTAACATTCTCTGATGATACAAATGGATATGGATTCAATGTACGTCCAGGTATTGATTACTTTATTGGTGGAAAATTTACAATTGAAGCTACTTTTGGTCAATTTGGGTATAACTCAGTAAAAAATGATATAACTGATGAATCTACAGGAACTACTTCTTTAGGTTTCGATATGACTAGCATCCAATTTGGGCTAAAATATTTATTTTAATAGTAATTAAGTGTTGCAATAGTAATGTTATATCAACATTACTATGAAAAAGAAAAACCGCTTATCAATGATAAGCGGTTTTTTTATGTTTGAATATTATTTTTTTAAGACAAATTTACCGCCTCCTAATAAAGCCATTACTATAAATGCAAAAGCGTAAAGTAATGCTAATTCTTTTTTCCCTATTGGGTCACTTCCATGGATAATAAACGCTGCAACAAGCATAGTAATTGCTGGTGGAATTGCCATCCATTTTGTTTTAAAACCAATAATTAAAAGAATAGGACAGATTGCTTCTCCAATTACAGTTAGGATTAAAGAGAATGTACTTCCTATACCTAATGGATCTGGAAAACCAAAGTCTCCTTGAAATAATTGTAGAAGTTTAGGAATACCATGTATTAACATCATTCCAGAAAATCCTACTCGTAGTAAAAGCAATCCAATATTTGTATTCATAGTTTTATGTTTAATTTTAGTTTTTTTTGAAGTGAATAAAAATACAAAACAATTTTTAAACGTATTTTTGTAATACAAACCTCCAAAATGAATACAATAAAAGCTTGGATATCTGCAGCTCGTTTACGAACCTTACCTCTTTCTGTTTCAGGAGTTATTGTAGGATCCTCATTAGGCTATTATAGATATTGGATATTAGAGTGTTTTGAGATCTCAAACTATCCATCTGCTTGTTATTTTGAACCTATCTGGAAATCATTAATTTTTTGGTTGGCAATTTTTACAACCATTGGCTTTCAAGTGCTATCAAATTTTGCAAATGATTATGGAGATGGAATAAAGGGGACCGATGATAATCGTCAAGGAGAAAAAAGAGCAGTAGCTTCTGGTATCATCTCTGCTAAAAGCATGAAAAGGGGAATGATAATTACTACAATTATTACTTTATTAATTGCACTTCTTTTAATTTATGTAGCATTTGGAAATCGCAATGT